>JAFYJR010000082.1 GCA_017538005.1 Clostridia bacterium
AAGCCTACTGTCACTGTGAAGGATAAAAATGGTAATGCGATTTCTAAGAGCTATTACACAATAACTTATTCAAACAGCAGTTCCAAGGCTGCAGGCAGTTATACAGTTAAAGTTACTTTCAAGGGTAACTACAGTGGAACGAAGACATTTACGTATAAGATACTGCCCCGTCAGGTAAGCGGTCTCAAGGTTTCGACGTTTAATACAATCTCTTTGAAGCTGACCTGGACGAAGCTTGCGGAAGCCAAGTATTACAAGGTAGAGTATTCTACAGATGGTAAGACTTGGAAGACGGCGAGTACAGTTTCGACAAACTCGGCGACCGTTAAGAATCTGAAGGCCGGCACGAAGTATCAGTTCAGGGTAACGGCCTTGGACAGCACAAAGAAGGTCGCCGGTAAGGCGAGTGCAGTATTGAAGACCGGAACGCTTTGCGCGAAGCCTGCAATATCTTCATTGAAGTCTGCCAAAGCCGGACAGGCAACGGCTACCTGGGGCAAGGTGACGGGTGCTTCGAAGTACATTGTCTACAAGTCAACTGACAACAAGAAGTGGACAAAGGTTACCACAACAACAAAGACTTCTTACACACTTACAGGTCTTACAAAAGGCAAGAAGATCTATGTTAAGATTGTTGCTGTTAATGCTTACAGCAAGAACAGTCCTGACAGTGCAGTTAAGAGTGTAACTGTTAAGAAGTAAAGATTATTTAGAAAGCTCTCGGTTTTAACCGAGAGCTTTTTTGTTTTGATTTAGGAGGAAAACTCACAAACTGCTGATTTTGTGAGTTTTTAAAGTTGCTTTTGGGGTAGAAAACTCACAAACTGTCGATTTTGTGAGTTTTCTGTGTTAGAATCGTATCGGAAAACGCACGAAGGAGTTTTATTATGAAACGAATTGTTGTTTTGATTGTTTCTATAGCGTTGCTGGGACTGGTCGGATGCGCGGCGAGCGAGCAGGGCGGCGAGGTGACGAGCCGCGGAGCTAGCGAAGCGGTGCTGGGAACGTTTGCCGCGACGGATATGGACGGCAACGCAGTTGACGAGAGTATTTTGAGCGGCAAGAAAGTGACCATGATAAATCTGTGGGCACCCTGGTGCGGTCCGTGCGTCGGTGAGATGCCGGACTTGCAGAAACTGAACGAGAAATATGCCGATAAAGGATTTCAGGTTATAGGTGTTATTGATGAGGCAGATCTGAATAATGCTGATGAGACAATAAAGAATACGGGTGTCAAGTATCCTATACTGAAACTGGGTGATTCATCATCCGCGCTTTATCAGGCGGTAATCGGGCATCCGGAGTTTCAGAATGCCATTCCGTTTTCTTTCTTTGTTGACGAAAACGGCAAACAGATTGGGCAGGCATATACGGGTGCTTATGACTGGGAACCTATTGTTGAGGAACTGTTAAAATGAGTGAAAAGATAAAAAATTTAATTGCAGGCGGATTGCTTGGCTTAAGCGGAGTGTTTGTTTTCTTTGGAGCTTATCGAGGAGAAGTGCTGTCTGTTCTGGCGAAGGCAGTTAAGGTATGTCTTGAGTGTATTGGTATAGGCTGATGGTTGAGAAGATCAGGAAAAACTTAAGACTTGTGGTGCAGTTTGCCTGGGTGGCTCTTACTAACGGATATGTTAAGGGCTGGAGAACAGGCGGCATTTTTGCCGGCAAAACAAAGATGTTTTGCACGCCGGGGCTTAATTGTTATTCGTGTCCCGGCGCCTTGTTCTCCTGCCCTCTGGGAGCTCTGCAGGCTACACTTAACAGTGCGGAATACAAGTTTGCCTTTTATACTTTGGGTCTGATTATGGCCTTCGGTACGGTTTTGGGCCGCTTTGTATGCGGCTGGCTTTGTCCCTTCGGCCTGGTACAGGATTTGCTGTATAAAATACCGTTTTTTAAAAAGTTGAAATCGTTGCCGGGTGAGAAGTATCTCAGGTATTTGAAGTATGTGATATTGGTTTTGTTTGTGATACTTCTGCCTTTGTTTGCACTTGATACTTTTGGTGTCGGTATACCCTGGTTCTGCAAGTGGATATGTCCTGCCGGCACTCTTGAGGCAGGTGTGCCTTTGGTTATAAGCAATTCGGGACTCAGGGCTCTTGTGGGCGGCCTGTATGCTCACAAGGTTGCAATACTTACTTTGCTGGTATTGCTCAGCATAGCGCTGTACAGGCCGTTTTGCAGGTATCTCTGCCCGCTTGGCGCGCTGTACGGTTTGTTTAACCCTGTCGCACTCACGAGGTTCAGCGTTGACAGCGACAAGTGCGACAGGTGCGGCGAATGTCAGCGCGCCTGCAAGTTTGACATACCCGTCTATGACAAGCCGAATTCCCTTGACTGTATAAGGTGTACTGACTGTATGAAGGCTTGCCCAAACAGAGCAATAGATTATTCCGTAAAACTTAAGGATTTACATGAAGAGGAGAAAAAGGTATAATTGCATTGACAATATAATATGAGCTTAACACATAAGCATATAGAGTTATGCCGGAGATCAGTGTTCATAGGAGCTCACGTTTTCATATTTTTGAGAGGTGATGCCTATGATTTGACACTGATTTCTTTTTTTTACATATTGAAATAATTATAAGGTAGGTATATAATAATTATTAGAATATAGTGTAGGGTGTTTCAAAATGAGAGATGAATACGAAATTGAAAAACTCAATCCCAGAAAGAATCCGTATGCCGAACATGTGAAGAAGCAGATTACAATAAATATCGACAGCGATATTATAGCTTACTTCAAAGCTCTGGCAGATGAGACCGGAGTTCCCTATCAGACACTTATCAATCTTTATTTAAAACAGTGCGTGCGGGAAGGGAAAAGGCTGAGCTTTAAGTAAAACTACAGACAGAAAAAACCACCCCGAAAGGAGTGGTTTTTTTGGTGGACGTTACAGGACTCGAACCTGTGACCTCCCGCACGTCAAGCGGAAGCGCTACCAGCTGCGCTAAACGTCCTTGTTGGTTTTTAGTCGTGGGTATATTATAATTAAGTCACAGGTAAATTGCAAGAGGTGAATCCTATGAAAGTATTGATAATTAACGGAAGTCCGAGAGTGGGCGGTAATACATCCATTGCCATTGATGAGATGGTGAAGGTCTTTGCTGACGAGGGCGTTGAGACTGAGGTTGTGCAGGTGGGCAATCAGGATATCAGAGGTTGTGTGGCCTGCGGTTCGTGTTACAAGTTGGGTAAGTGCGTGTTTGATGATGTGGTAAATGAGCTTGCGCCGAAGTTTCAAGAGGCGGACGGGCTGGTTGTCGCGTCGCCGGTTTATTATGCTTCGGCGAATGCGACGCTGATCGCGTGTTTGGACAGGTTGTTTTACAGTTCGCATTTTGACAAGACGATGAAGGTCGGCGCAAGCGTTGCCGTGGCGCGCAGAGGCGGTGCATCCGCGACATTTGATGAACTCAACAAGTACTTTACCATCTGCGGTATGCCCGTGGCCTCCAGCCAGTACTGGAACAGCGTCCACGGCAGGGAAAAGGGTGAGGCCTCAGAGGATGCGGAAGGCCTTCAGACGATGAGGACACTTGCCCGCAACATGACTTTCCTGATGAAGTCAATTGCGCTTGGCAAGGAGAAGTACGGCCTTCCGGAGAAGGAACCCTGGGCACCGACACACTTCATTCGCTGAAAACAAGATTGAAAAACCCCGCCTGTTCAGGCGGGATTTTTTGTTAAGCTTTAACATAGCGGGAACCTCTTGATGCGCCTATTCTTTTGATTTGCCCCTCTTTTATCATTTTGCCGAGAACAGCTTCGACTGTTGTCGGACTGATGTCAGGGTGAATTTTGCAGATTTCCGCTTTGGATATCGGAATCAGACTGTTTAAAACGGTGGCTTCTATACGCGCTGATTTTGTTATGCGCTTTCCGTGAACAACTGCAAACCGATTGTCGAGTTCCTTGTAGCACATGTAAAGTGTTGAAAGGAAATTTTGCATGAACGGGAAGTAATTATTTGCATTTGTGTCCCAATCGGAGGATGAGCGTTTAAGGGCATCATAGTATAAATCTTTGTATCTGTTAATCTGTTCTTCGAAAGAGATATACTTGCCTGCGTCAAATCCGATTTTGTAAAGAAGGAGCAGGGAAAGGAGTCTGGACATTCTGCCGTTTCCGTCCCTGAAAGGATGTATACACAAAAAACCAAGGATAACACATGGTATAAGCAACAATTTATTTATGTGGGAATTTGAGCAGGCATCAAGGTATGCAAGTTCCAACTGCTCCATTGCCGCGGCGGTTTCGTCAGCAGGAACAGGTCTGAACCTGACACTGCGGTTGCCTCCTGAGTCAACCTCGATGATTACATTGTCTGTCTGCTTATATTTCCCGGCAAGATCATCTCCTGAGGGGGACATCATAGTTTCATGCAGAAGCAGGATGTCCTTTACGCAGAAATTTAAGTGTTCATATCCTGAATGAATCATATTGAGCGCATCGCGATAACCGGCTATTTCGGCCTCGTCATGGTTAAGCGGTGCGCTGCTGTTGTTTACGATGTCTGCAATACGTTTATCACTTGTAATGATACCTTCGATAGCATTTGAACTCTTTACTGATTGTACTTTGGCGATGGATTCCAGTTCGGTAAACACCTTTTCATAACGCTCTTTCCGTGTTCCGGCAGCAGTCTGTAAAGAATAAATGTTACTTGTTATATCGACGAGATTTGTCGGAAGCAGACCGTTATCAAGGAAACTGTAGTCAAATTTTCTCATTATTTTATCTCCTTTTCTGCATATATTATAGCAATTTATATGCATAAAATCAAGAGATTAAGGGCATTATATGCATAAAAATTGTAAGATTATATGCAGAAATCCAGTGATACTACTGTTTCGATGTGGGTGGTGTGGGGGAACATGTCGACGGGTTGGATGGCGGTGACTTTGTAGTGTTTTTTTGTGATGTAATCCAGGTCTCTTTGGAGGGTTTCGGGGTTGCAGGAGACGTAGACGATTTTTTGTGGTGAGAGGGCGGCGACGGCGTCGAGGAAGGCTTCGGTGCTGCCGGCACGGGGCGGGTCGAGTATGACGACGTCGACGGTTTCTTTATTTTGGGCGAGTTCTGTTATGAACTCGGTGGCGTCTGCGTTGCAGAAGTGGATGTTCTTGATTTGGTTTTGTTTTGCGTTTTGGATGGCGTCTTTGACGGCGGACTTTTCGAGCTCGACGCCTATGACTTGGGCGGCACCATGCTTTGCCGCAAGGATGCCGATGGTGCCGGTGCCGCAGTAGGCGTCGAGCACTGTTTTATTGTTGAGATCCGCGTATTTGAGGGCGGTGGTGTAGAGTTTTTCGGTCTGGGTGGAGTTGATCTGGTAGAAGCTCTTGGCGGAGATGCGGAAGGTACAGCCGAGGAGTTTGTCGGTAATGTATCCCAGGCCAAAGAGGATTTCTTCCCGGGGGCCTAAGACGAGGCTCGTGTCGTATGGGTTGATGTTGTGGATTATTGTTGTGATTTCGGGGTGGGCTTTTTTCAGGGCCTTGCAGAAGTTCTTCTTTGCGGGGAGGATGGGGGAGTCGGTGACGACAACGACCATTATCTCGTTGGTGTTCGGGCTGTGCTTAACGAGGACGTGTCTCGGGAGGAATCTGAAGTCCTTTGTGAGTTTTCTGATGGTTTGGATTATTTCGTCAGCTTTTTTGTCTTCTATCATGCAGGTGTCGACAGGGACGATTTTTTTGCTGTTGGACTGGTAGACGCCGGAGAGGATCTGGCCGGAGCGGGCGTCTTTATAGAAGGCGGCCTGGACTTTGTTGCGGTAGTGGTAGGGGTAGTACATGCCGATGATGGGGGATACATTGCCGAATTTGCCGAGAAGTTTCTGCTCGAGTTTCATTTTGTACTCAAGCTGGGCTTCATACGGCATGTCGAGCTGGCATCCGCCGCATTTTTTGTAGAATTTGCACTTTTTTTCAGGCATAATTTATACTCCCTTTTTCAGGTTTCATTATATCATACGGGGCATTAATGTGGTATGATATTATTCACTACCCCTTCAGTGTATTAAGGAACGTGTTGTTATGAGTTACAAGATGAATGCCGCTGTCTGGAACGGTGTGTTTGTAGTTCCGAACACAGTGGTTGACGAACATATCAAGAAGGCAGGGGGACAGCAGGTAAAAGTCCTCCTGTTTTTGTTGCGCCATAATTCGGAGAGCCTGGACGCGCGCGCGGTTGCACGCGGTACGGGTATGGATGTCGCTGACGTCAAGGACGCGATGCAGTACTGGAAGGAAGTAGGCATCGTGTACGAGGACGGCGAGGTGCCGCCTGAGGTCAAGGCGGCGGAGGCGGCGACGGAAAAACTGAAGGCGCTGCCGGATGTCGCGCCGACTTACGACCAGGTCGCCGCCCGCACCCTTGAGGACGCGAACCTGCGCGCGCTGTTTAACGAAGTGCAGATCAAACTCGGCAGAACTATCGGCTACGGTGACCAGTCGCAGCTGCTTATGATGCTTGACTACTACGGTCTGCCCATGGAAGTTATTCTGACTATAGTCGAATACTGTACATCCCTGGGCAAGGGAAATATCAGGTACATCTCCGCCGTGGCAAAGGACTGGGCGGAGCAGGAGATCAACACTCTGGAGCGCGCGGATGAGTATCTTCGCGAGCGCAAGAAGGATGAGAAACTCTGGAAAAAGTTTGAGTCCATGTTCACTACCAATGTTCCCGGTTACACTGAAAAACGCTTCGAGCTTCTGAAGAAGTGGCATGTGGAGAATAAACAGTCACTTGAGCTGATATACTATGCGTATGAGATTACCATGGAGCGTACGAACAAAGTCAGTTTCCCTTACATGAACAGCATCCTTGAGTCCTGGAAGGCGGAGAAGATAAAGACACCTCAGGAAGCGATGCAGGCAAACGGCAAGAAGAAGGTAAACACGGGCAATGTATCCTACGACTCCGAGAAGGTTAAGGAGCGCGCGAAGGCGCCCATAGAATACAAGAGGAAAGCGAGGCCGGAAGGCTGATGGCAGCGATGATTGAAAGAGCGATGAAGGTTATTGAGAGCCGCAAAGCGGCGGCTGAGCGCGCGGCTGAAGAGAGACGCCGTGAACTCGAGACCGTATCGCCGGAACTTAAAGAACTGAACAGAAGGATCTCGAGAACCGGTCTCGAGGCTTTAAAAGCCGTCACGGCGGGCGACAATTCAGCCGCGCTTATAGAGAAGCTTTCAAAGGAGAGCGCAGAAAACATAGAGAAAAGGGCTGCTGTTCTGGTAAGCCTCGGTCTTCCCGCGGACACGCTGGATGTTCACTACACCTGTCCCGTCTGTGAGGACACCGGCAGGAAGGACGGACATTACTGCGAGTGCCTGAAGGCGCTGGTGAGACAGTTCCAACACGACAGTCTCTGCAGTTGCACGCCCGCTAAAGAGTGCACTTTTGAGAATTTCAGACTTGATTATTACGACGCGTCAGTGCGTGACCATATGTCCCAGGTCCTTGATTACTGCAAGGCGTGGGCGGCTGATTTTGATCGCACCTCAAACAGCATCCTCATGTACGGACAGACCGGTCTTGGCAAGACACACCTGTCGTTGGCAGTCGCGAATGTTGTCCTTGAAAAGGGAAACAATGTAATCTACACGAGCGCGGGAAATCTCTTCTCCAAGCTTGAGAAGGAGAGCTTCGGTCGTCTGTCAGCAGACGAGGCGCCCATGGACACGGCGATATCCTGCGACCTGCTCATACTTGACGATCTGGGTTCCGAGTTTACGAAGCCCTTCGTCGTTTCGGCATTTTACAACATCGTAAATTCAAGGCTTCTCGCGGGTTTGCCCACCATAATCAGCACAAATCTCATGTACGATGAGATAGCGGACAGATATGACCCGAGGGTCTATTCGCGAATTATCGGCAACTACCAGATGCTCGAGTTTACGGGCAGGGACATCAGACAGATTAAGAGTGAAGAATAGTATGGATATTATCAGTGCTTTGACCGATGAGTTTAAACTCAAGAGGTTTCAGGTTGAAAATACGGTAAATCTTATCGATGAAGGGAACACGATTCCCTTCATTGCCCGTTACAGGAAGGAAGCGCACGGTTCCCTGGATGACCAGACTCTGCGTCAGATAGCTGACAGGCTGGAGTATCTGAGGAACCTTGACAAGCGGCGCGAGGAGATTTCCCGCTCGATTATCGAGCAGGAAAAAATGACCGACGAGCTGCAGGCAAAGATTGACTCGGCGGCGACGCTCGCCGAGCTTGAGGATCTTTATCGGCCGTACAAGCCGAAGAGGAAAACGCGCGCTTCCGTGGCTAAGGAGAAGGGCCTGGAGCCGCTGGCTCAGGCCATTTATGCGCAGGACGGAAGCGCGGACCCCGCCGCCCTTGCGGCGGACTTCATCGACGCCGAAAAAGGTGTTGAGACCTTGGAGGATGCCCTTCAGGGAGCGTCTGACATCATCGCCGAGGATATCTCGGATAATGCCGACATAAGGCGCAGACTTCGTAACCTGTTCTCTGTTTTGGGTGTAATCACTTCCAAGGCGAAGACGGATGAGGACAGCGTTTATTCCACATATTACGATTTTACCGATAAGGTTGAAAAGATCGCCGGTCACAAGATACTCGCCATAAACAGGGGCGAGAAGGAAGGCTTCCTTAAAGTATCGGTTACAATTGACCGCGCGAAAGCCATAGAGATTATTGAAAAAGTTACGGTATCGGGCGCAGGGGCCTGCACCGATTTCGTAAAGCTGGCGGGCGAGGATGCCTACGACAGACTCATTTTCCCCTCAGTGGAAAATGAGACGCGCGCCATGCTTACTGAGCGCGCGTCCTCGGCCGCCATAAAGGTGTTCGCCCAGAACCTGCGCCCTCTCCTCATGGCTCCGCCCATAAAGGGCAAGGTGTGCTTGGGCCTTGACCCCGGATACAGGACAGGCTGCAAGGTGGCGTGTGTTGACGCGACCGGCCGTGTGCTTGATACGGGTGTTATCTACGTCACCAAGAGTGAGGCAGAGAAGGCAGACGCTGAGAGATTCATCGCCGGCCTGATAAAGAAACACAAGGTTGATATAATTTCTATCGGCAACGGCACCGCCTCGAAGGAGACGGAGATGTTTGCCGCTGACCTGATAAAGAAGATACCCGAGAAGGTATCGTACATGGTCGTCTCAGAGGCGGGCGCCTCGGTATACTCGGCATCAAAGCTTGCCGCCGAGGAGTTCCCTCAGTTTGACGTATCATTAAGAAGCGCGGTATCAATTGCCCGCAGACTCCAGGACCCTCTGGCCGAGCTTGTAAAGATCGAGCCGAAGGCGATAGGTGTCGGACAGTATCAGCACGATATGCCTAAGAAGGAGCTTGAGACGGCTCTTGACGGCGTTGTCGAGGATTGCGTCAACTCAGTCGGCGCGGACCTCAATACCGCCTCTCCGTCGCTCCTGGCGCATATTGCGGGTATCAATGATACTATTGCCAAGAATATTGTTGCGTACAGAGAAGAAAACGGCGCGTTTTCCTCACGCCCGGAGCTTAAGAAGGTACCGAAACTCGGTCCGAAGGCATACGAGCAATGCGCGGGATTCCTGCGGATTGCGGAGTCCAGGAATGTTCTGGACAACACGGGTGTGCATCCTGAGTCATATGACGCGGCGAAGACACTTTTAACTCTCTGTGGTTATGAACTCAAGGATGTCAAGGCAGGGCAGATTCCCGCCCTGCACGAACGCGTCGAGCAGCAGGGCTACGGCGCTCTGGCAGAGCGCCTCGGCATAGGCGAGCCGACGCTCAAGGATATTGAGAACGAACTCCTGAAACCCGGCCGCGACCCCCGTGACGAACTGCCTCCTCCAATGCTCCGCTCGGATGTCATGGAGATAAAGGACTTAAAGCCCGGTATGGAACTTAAGGGTACAGTAAGAAATGTCATCGACTTCGGCGCGTTTGTGGACATAGGCGTTCATCAGGACGG
>JAFYJR010000010.1 GCA_017538005.1 Clostridia bacterium
ATGACCTTGCCCTCGCGGCTGATGAAGCAGTGCTCGCTCGTTCCCGTGCATCTTACCTGCTCGGTTTCCTTGTCGAAAACCGTATATTTGATATCGAATCTTACGCCTGTATATCTCGTGATCTCGGCACGGATGACTACAGTATCGCAATACTTCGCCATAGTCTTGTATTTGGCTGTAAGACCTACGACCGGGCTTATTATGCCCATCTCCTCCATGCCCTTGTAGCCAAGGCCGATCTCTTCGAAAAGCTTTGTCCTTGCCTCTTCAAACCACCTGATATAGTTCGAGTGATGGGTAACACCCATCTGATCCGTTTCATAGTACTGTACGAGATGTTCGCAATCAGTGATCGCAGCCATTAGAAATGCCTCCGCTCTTGTAGATTGTTTAATTCTATCACAACGACAAGTTTCAACTGTCATTCCGCGCGAAAACATATATAATTGCTTTTATGGATACCACCGAAATCTTCATCCTGATAACCGACATCATCGGAACCATCGCTTTTGCGGTGTCAGGCGCCATCGCGGGCGTCCGAAAGAAGATGGATGTTTTCGGCGTCAACATTTTGGCTATCCTTACGGCAACTGGCGGAGGCATCATCAGGGACCTCATCATAGGCTCCACGCCGCCCACGGCTTTCAGGAATCCTTTCTTCGTAATCCTCGCAGCGATCGCTGCCAACCTCACCTTCATCTTCCTTTACTGGAAGCACCGTTCAGGCAAAAAGTTCACGGACAAGGCGAAAAACATATACGACAAGGTCTTCTTCTGGTGTGACACGATAGGTCTCGCGGCATTCACCGTGGACGGCGTACACACAGGTTTCTTTACGTCTTTCTCTGCAAACTGGTTCCTGGTAATCTTCCTCGGGGTCGTTACCGGCGTTGGCGGAGGCGTTTTAAGAGACGTGCTCTCACTCGAGATGCCTTACATTTTCGTAAAGCACATTTATGCCATTGCCTCTATCATAGGTGCAACGGCCACATATCTCATATTCCTTGGCACAGGCTCCGCCGCTTCTGCAATGCTCGCGGGTTTCTTCATAGTCGTAGGGATCCGCTATCTCGCAGCGCACTTTGGCTGGAACCTGCCGAAGATCGATAACTGAAAAGGAGCCGCCTCCATGCCTAAAGATCCCAATATACTTTTGAGTTACATCAACACAAATCTCAGGGACACATACGATTCACTCGAGGAACTCTGCAGATCTTTAGACCTGGATGAGTCCGAGATCAGAAAGTCACTGGGCGGAATCGGTTACGTTTACGACGAAGGATTGAACAAATTCATTCCCAAGGCTTGAAAAAGCTTCCCGAAAACCGCCTTTTTATAAAAAGAAAATAAACTCCCGATGTGCTATAATTTCGCCGGCAAAAACAAACGGCCGGCTTTTTATGCCTGTCCGCTACTCATAATCAACAGTTCAAGGAGATAAAACTATGAAAAGAAGACCTGTAGTTCTTATGGTTCTCGATGGTTTCGGACTTTCCGACAACAAGGAATACAACGCCATCGCCATGGCAAACACACCCGTCATCGACAAGCTCATGGCTGAGTGCCCTTTCGTTAAGGGTTACGCTTCCGGCCTCGCAGTCGGACTTCCCGACGGCCAGATGGGCAACTCCGAAGTCGGCCACATGAACATCGGCTCCGGCAGGATCATCTATCAGGATCTTACCCTCATCACAAAGTACATCGAGGACGGCGTTTTCTTTAAGAACGAAGAACTCCTCCGCGCCATCAACAACTGCAAGGCTAACAATTCAGACCTTCACGTTTGGGGCCTTCTCTCCGACGGCGGCGTTCATTCACACAACACACACCTTTACGCGATCCTTGAACTCTGCAAGAAAGAGAACTTCGACAGGATCTACGTTCACCCCTTCTTCGACGGCCGTGACACACCTCCGGCATCCGGCAAGGGCTATCTCCAGGAACTCGTCGACAAGATGGCTGAGATCGGCGTAGGCAAGGTCGCTTCCCTCTCCGGCCGTTACTATGCAATGGACAGAGACAACAACTGGGACCGTATCCAGACAGCTTATGATTCTCTCGTTCTTGGCGAAGGCGTCAAGGCTACTGATCCCGTTCAGGCAATGCAGGATTCCTATGACGGCGGCGTAACCGACGAGTTCGTCCTTCCTACAGTCATCGTTGACGGTGAGGGCAAGCCCGTTTCAGTCGTTAAGCCTAACGACTCCATCATTTTCTTCAACTTCCGTCCTGACCGCGCAAGAGAGATCACGAAGGCTTTCTGCTTCTCCGACGAGGACATCGCGGCTCAGCCCGGCGACGCTTCAGACACAAAGTGCATCAAATACCTCAAGAGAGCAAACGGCTTCATGCCCCTCACATATGTCTGCTTCAAGGATTACGATGAACTCATTCCCAACAAGTTCGTCGCTTTCAAGAAGGAAGAGATCACCAACACATT
Organism: Clostridia bacterium; assembly: GCA_017538005.1. Taxonomy (GTDB): domain Bacteria; phylum Bacillota; class Clostridia; order Oscillospirales; family Acutalibacteraceae; genus UBA1227. The sequence goes on from JAFYJR010000010.1 coordinate 2,441, forward strand.
CGGTCAGTATCTCGCAGACAACGGACTCAAACAGCTCCGTATCGCTGAGACAGAGAAGTACGCCCACGTTACCTTCTTCTTCAACGGCGGCATCGAAGAGCCCAACAAGGATGAGGACCGCACACTCGTTCCTTCTCCCGCAGTCGCAACATACGACCTCAAGCCTGAGATGAGCGCTCCCGAGGTTTCCGAGAAGCTCGACGCGGCTATCTGCTCCGACAAGTATGACGTCGTCATCATCAACTTCGCTAACCCCGACATGGTCGGCCACACCGGTGTTCTCGAAGCTGCCATCAAGGCTGTCGAGAGAGTTGACGCATGCGTAGGCGGCGCTGTTGAAGCAGTAAAGAAGATGAACGGCGTCCTCTTCATCTGCGCAGACCACGGCAACGCTGAGCAGATGATGAACCTCGAGACAATGCAGCCTCACACGGCTCACACAACGAACCCCGTTCCGTTCATCCTCTACAACTATGATCCCGAGTACACTCTCCGCGAAGGCGGCAAGCTCTGCGACATCGCACCCACACTCCTTGAGATCATGGG
>JAFYJR010000083.1 GCA_017538005.1 Clostridia bacterium
CTCAAATGCGTAGCATCCGCATTTGCCCGCCGCGGTCTCCGCAGAAAGCTCATCATATATTGAAGAAGTCTGGTCACCGTTTGTAACAATAGTTCTGTTTCCGCTGACCATGACAGGATTGTAGATAATAAGTGAAGGATCAGAAACCTTTGACTCATCGAAGGGATAAATTACGAGGTTGTCTCCCTCCTTCTTAAAGATACGGTTTCTGCTGTTTTCGGAGCGGCCCATGATAAAGTATGCAATCGCGGCCTTTGTGCCGTCCTCCGTCTTACCTATGACAATTCCTCTTCCGACATACTCATTGCCGTGAATGCGGTTGCCCATTGACATAACTTCGTAGATATTCATAAACTTACTCCTTTAACAGTTTCTGACATACAAGTTCCGTGGCTCTGGGAAGAAGAATCCATTCCGCCTCTTCCATTACTCTCTTCTGAAGTGTTGCCGGTGTATCGTTCGGCAGTACCTCGACGGCTTTCTGCATGATTATCTCGCCGCCGTCTGTAATCTCGTTTACATAGTGAACAGTGGCACCCGTAACTTTGACACCGCGTTCCAAAGCGGCGTGATGAACTTTAAGTCCGTACATGCCGTCACCGCAGAACGACGGTATTAAAGACGGATGAACATTGATGATTCTCTTCGGATACTTTGAAACAAAGTCCGCAGAGAGAACATTTAAGAACCCTGCAAGCACTATAAGGTCAACATCCATTGATTCAAGGGAATCATACAGCACAGACTCAAAATCCTCCTGCGAACCGCATTCAGACTTGAGGATGGTTATGGCAGGTATGCCGCCCTGTCTTGCGCGCTCAAGAGCGTAAGCGTCTGCCACATTTGAAATAACAGCGACAAACTCGCCATGCGGAATAAGGCCCGCGGCCTTCGCGTCTATAAGCGCCTGCAGATTTGTGCCGCCTCCGGATACGAGTACGGCAATGTTTGCCTTTTCTTTCATTAAAATCACTCCAGAATTATCTTCTCGGAACCTTTGACTATCTTACCAAGGACATATGCGTCCTCACCAAATGAGTGCAGAACTGACAGTGCTTTCTCAACATCGGCAGAAGAAACAACCGCGGTCATACCTACACCCATGTTGTATGTATTGAACATATCGTGTTCGGAAATGCCGCCTCTCTCCTGCAACAGCTTAAAGATGGGCAGTACTCGTACTGCAGACTTGTCGATACGAGCACAGAAGCCTTCAGGAATGCTGCGCGGTATGTTCTCATAGAAACCGCCGCCTGTGATGTGAGACACCGCCTTTACCTTAACGGCATCAAACAGAGCGAGCATAGGCTTAACATAAATCTTGGTCGGTGTAAGCAGTGTCTCACCCAGAGACTTGCCGTCCAAAGAATCAACGGGAGCCTTAAGCTCTGCCAAAGATATATTCTCAATATCAAAAACTTTTCTGACAAGCGAGAATCCGTTTGAGTGAACACCCGAAGACGGCAGAGCGATAATCACATCACCCTCAGCCATAGTCGTATTGTCAAGAATCGCCGACTTATCGACAACGCCGACGGAGAAGCCGGCCAGGTCATACTCGTCCTCGGGGTAGAAGCCCGGCATTTCGGCCGTCTCACCGCCCACGAGGGCGGCGCCCGATTGGACGCATCCGTCGGCTACACCCGAAACAATAGAGGCTATTCTCTCAGGGACATTCTTGCCGCAGGCAATGTAGTCCAGGAATAAAAGAGGCTTTGCGCCGCAGCAGATTATGTCGTTTACACACATGGCGACGCAGTCTATACCGACGGTGTCGTGCTTGTCCATCAGAAACGCAATCTTGAGTTTCGTGCCGACACCGTCCGTGCCGGATACAAGTACGGGATGAACAAGGCCGCTCATGTCGAGTTCAAAGAGACCGCCGAAGCCGCCTATGGCACCTATCGCACCGGCGGTCATTGTCTTCGCGACATGAGCCTTCATAAGCTCTACGGCCTTGTATCCGGCCGTTATGTCAACGCCCGCGGAGGCGTATGCTTCAGATCTGGAGTTTTCCATATTATTCCTCCCCTGTCCAGCAGTAAGTGCAGAGTTTCTCGCGAGGGATGCCTATCGAGTCAACCAGACCGTCAAGAGTCTGGAACTGAAGCGATGAGAGATGAAGCTTTGAGCAGATGGCCGCTCTCATATTCTTTCCTCTCTCTGTGGAGCCGTCAGCGTACTCGTCAAGATGATCAAATCCTGCCTCACCTTCAAGTTCCATAATGGTGGCTCTTGTGATGAGTTCCATCTCCGATGTGGAGCGCGAGAAGTTTAAGTATTTGCAGCCGTACATAATCGGCGGGCACGCGGAACGCATGTGGACTGACGCCGCGCCGTTTTCATAGAGGAATTCAACGGTCTCTCTCATCTGCGTGCCGCGGACTATTGAGTCATCGACAAACATGAGGTTCTTGCCCTCTATGAGTTCCCTGACGGGAATCTGCTTCATCTTCGCGACGATGTCACGCTGATTCTGGTTCTGCGGCATAAAGCTGCGCGGCCAGGTCGGCGTGTATTTGATAAAGGCACGCGCGAAATTTATGCCGCTCTTGTGCGAATAGCCTATGGCATGAGGAGTGCCCGAGTCCGGTACACCGCAGACGAAGTCAACAAAGGGAAGTTCCGTATTGTTGATATCGTTCTCAGCCATACGCTTGCCGTTTTGATATCTCATTATCTCAACATTTACGCCCTCGTAAGTCGAGTTCGGATAACCGTAGTAAGACCAAAGGAAAGAACAGATACGCATTTTATCCAAAGCCGGTCTCTCTACTGTATATCCTGAAGGAGTAATCGACACTATCTCACCCTGACCGAGTTCATAACAGCTCTCATATCCCACCTTCTCAAAAGCGAAGGACTCAAAGGATACCGCGTATGCGCCGTCCTTCTTTCCGAGAATGACGGGAAGTCTGCCGAACTTGTCGCGCGCGGCTATAAGTTCTCCGCCGTCCTTCAGTATGAGAATGGAAGCGGTGCCGTCGATCGTATCCTGTACAAACTTGATACCCGAGACAAAGTCTTCCTTCATATTTATGAGCGCGGCGACAAGCTCAGTCGTATTTACAAGACCGCCTGTCATGGCGCCGAAATGTCCGCCTGTCTCATCGAGATAGCGGGAAATAAGTTCGTCTTTATTGTTGACTATACCAACCATACAGATGGCATACGCGCCCAGTTTTGAGCGCATGAGAAGCGGCTGCGGATCATAGTCGCTTATGCATCCTATGGCGGATACGCCCTTCATCTCGTCAAAGATGTCCTCAAACTTTGTACGAAACGGTGAGTTCTGGATATTATGAATCTCCCTCTGAAGACCCTTTTCCGTGTCGTATGCCGCGAGACCTCCGCGACGGGTACCGAGATGTGAATGATAGTCTGTGCCGAAGAACACATCAAGAAGTACATCGGAAGTGCCTGCGGCACCAAAAAATCCACCCATGAATTATCCTCCAAAATAAAAACAGGCAGATACTATCTGCCTGCAATTTCCCTGTCTGCTTCGAGAACCTTGTCCGCGCCTGTTTTGCGGGCAGCGTCAAGCTTCTCCGCGAGCGCAGCATCCTCCACTGCGAGTATCTGCACTGCGAGCAGGGCTGCGTTCTGCGCTCCGTTAATGGCAACCGTGGCAACGGGAATGCCCGAAGGCATCTGAACGGTCGCAAGAAGTGCGTCGAGACCGTCCAGCTCGGAAGCCTTTACGGGTATACCGATAACCGGAAGGGTTGTCCAGGAAGCACATACTCCGGCCAGGTGCGCGGCCTTGCCTGCAGCCGCGATAATAACCCCGAAACCGTTTTCACGCGCGGTGCTGCAGAATGCCTGCACCTGTGCCGGGGTTCTGTGAGCCGAGTATACGTGTACCTCTGTCTCAACGCCGTAATCTTTCAGGGTATTTATGCACTTTTCAACAACACCGAGGTCAGAATTGCTGCCCATGATGACTGCTACCTTTTTCATGACAAATACCTCCCGAAAAATGTTAAGGCAGCCCTTCGTACAAAGGACTGCCCTGTACTATTTAATTATTACAGAAAAGCGGCAATTTTTCAATTAGACAAAGTGACGAATTAAACCACTTAAAGAAGTAAATTTTATAACTATTATTCAACCGGTATAATCCAGCCCTTGTTGTCCGAAAGTCTGCCCCACTGCATACCTGTGAGCGTGTCATAGAGCCACTGCGTTGTCGGGCCTATCTCGAAGTTGTTGATTGTGTACTTCTCGCCTCTGTATGAGAGCTCGCCGATAGGTGAAACAACAGCCGCAGTACCTGTACCCCAGGCCTCTTCGAGCTTGCCTGCGCGAAGAGCGTCAAAGAGCTCATCAGCGGAGATCTTTCTCTCCTCTACCGGAATGCCCTTGTCCTTAAGGAGCTCTATGCAGGACTTTCTTGTGATACCCGGAAGTACCGAGCCCAGAAGTTTCGGTGTAACAACAACGCCGTCAATCTTGAACATAACGTTCATAGCGCCGACTTCCTCAATGTACTTCTGCTCAACACCGTCAAGCCAGAGTACCTGTGAGTAGCCCTGAAGTTCTGCCTTGTGACCTGCTCTTGTGGAAGCGGCATAGTTACCGCCGCACTTTGCGTATCCTGTACCGCCGCGAACGGCACGGACATCCTCAGTCTCGATCATGATCTTAACCGGGTTGATTCCCTCAGGATAGTAGCTGCCTGAAGGAGAACCGATAATGATAAACTGAGCCTTCTGGATTGTATGAACGCCCAGAGTCTCGTCAACACCGAGCAGGAACGGACGGATATAGAGTGATGTACCCTCAGTATGAGGAACCCAGTCCTTCTCAACTTTAACAAACTCAACAATAGCCTGAAGCATATCCTCCTCAGGAATCTGCGGAAGGCAGAGTCTCTCAGCGGAATTGTTCATTCTGCGTACATTTTCAATGGGTCTGAAGAGCTGTACATTGCCCTGTGCGGTGCGATATGCCTTGAGACCTTCAAATATCTCGCAGCCATAGTGGAAAACGGCCGTAGCGGGGCTGTAGGACAGATTCTCAAACGGAACGATTCTGGCATCATGCCACTGACCGTTGTCATAGTCCATTACGAACATGTGGTCAGAGAAAAGATGACCGAAACCGAGAGCGTTTTCATCTGCCGGCTTTGCCTTGGGCGATGTAGTTTTTTCAATTCTGATATCAAGCATATTAAAACCCCCAATTAAAGTTCATAACCCGCCTTGATGGCGTCTTTGTTTACTGCAAGAAGATCCTGATGACGAGCTGAGACAATCTTGCCCAGAACAGCGTCAACAGCATCAAGTGAGACATCCAGTTCCTTGAGCATCTTGCCGGTGATAATCATGTTGGCAAGAGTCGGAATCTTCATCTCGGAAGCAAGGCCGGTCGCCGGCACATAGAATACCGAGACATCGGTACGGGCAATCTTTCTCTCAATCAGAGAAGAATCGACAAAGATCTTGCCGCCCGGAACAACCGCGTCCTCATATTTATCAAGTGACGGAAGGTTCATGACAACAAGCACGTCCGGCTTGTCAACTATCGGAGAACCGATTTCGTCGTCAGAGATAATAACGGAGCAGTTTGCCGTGCCGCCTCTCATCTCAGGGCCGTATGAAGGAAGCCAGGAGACATGTTTGCCCGCAAGAAGTCCCTCATAAGCCATAAACTTACCGGAGAACAGTATTCCCTGTCCGCCGAAACCCGCGAAGAGGATATTTAAAGTACTCATCCCAAATCCTCCTCTGCATAAATATCTTTGTAAACACCCAAAGGATAATAAGGAATCATATCCGTATCAACGAACGACAGAGCCTTTTCAGGTGAAACGCCCCAGTTTGTCGGGCATGTGGAAACGATTTCAACAAGAGAGAATCCCTTACCCTCCAACTGATACTGGAAAGCCTTCTTAATGGCGACTTTAGCCTTTCTGACATTTGCCACATTGTTGACCGCTACGCGCTCAA
>JAFYJR010000084.1 GCA_017538005.1 Clostridia bacterium
ATCTGCTTATTTGAGTTTGAAGAACTCGAGGAAGGCGCGGTAGGCCATATATACATCAGTCTTTGCTACGAGCTCAAAAGGAGCATGCATTGAGAGGACGGGGACACCGAGGTCAACAACATCTATGTCAAGGCCCGCGACATAGAGAGCGACTGTTCCGCCTCCGCCTGCATCAACTTTACCAAGTTCGCCTATCTGCCATACTACTTTGGCCTTGTCGAGGAATCCGCGAACTTTGCCCATAAACTCGGCGGAGGCGTCAGATGAACCGCCCTTGCCGCGTGTACCGGTGTATTTGGTGATTACGACGCCCTTGTTGAGGAAAGAAGCGTTCTGCTTATCCATAACATCTGCGAATGTCGGGTCGAAACCTGCATTTACATCTGCGGAGAGACATTCGGACTTTGACATTACATCGCGTCCGTTTGCGCCGAAGGTCTCGGCGAGGTCACAGATGAAGTAAGGAAGGTAGTTGGAGTCAAGGCCTGTATTGCCGACTGAACCTATTTCTTCCTTGTCTGTAAGAACTGTTACAACGGTGTATGCGGGATCTTTTACATCGAATACAGCTTCCGCCGCAGGATATGCGCAGACTCTGTCGTCGTGGCCATACGCACCGATCATGCTGCGGTCAAGGCCTATGTCACATGCTTTGAAAGCAGGTACTATCTCAAGTTCGGCTGAGAGGAAATCCTTCTCAACGATGCCATACTTCTTGTTAAGAATGTCGAGTATATTGAGCTTTACAAGGTTTGATGCCTTGTCGTCCTTAAACGGACGGCTGCCTATGATGAGGTTGAGTTCCTCGCCCTTGATGCCTTCGGCAAGAGGTCTCTTCTCCTGCTCACGGCCGAGATGGGGAAGAAGGTCTGAGATGACAAACTTGGGATCGCTGTCATCCTCGCCTATGCTGATTTCAACCTTTGAGCCATCTGCTTTCATTACAACGCCGTGAAGCGCAAGCGGAATTGCTACCCACTGGTACTTCTTTATGCCGCCGTAGTAATGAGTCTTGAGGAGAGCTATCTCGTCTGACTCATAGAGGGGATTGGGCTTGAGGTCAAGACGCGGTGAGTCGATATGGGCAATCGCAAGTTTAACGCCTTCGGTTATGGGCTTTTTGCCTATGACCGCAAGCATTATTGCCTTGCCGCGATTGAGCCTGTAAATCTTATCACCGGCTTTGTACTTCTTTGTCTTGTCAAACTCGACAAAGCCCTTGGCCTCGGCTTTTTCTTTCATGAACTGCGCTATCTCGCGCTCTGTCTTTGCCGTGTTAAGAAAGTCAATGTAACCGTCGCAGAACTTGTCTGCCTTTTTAAGTTCGGCATCGGAAATGACTTTCACCGCGTTTTCGGGCTCGTATACGAGCTCCTTCATACGCTTTTCGCCTTTTGTTTCTGCCATTTTTATCTTCCTTTCAAAAGTCGAGAGTTCCCTCTCCGCTTATTTTGACTTCTATCATTCGGGCGACGTAAAGAATCTTTTCTTTAAGCGCTTCTTCGTCTCCCGTGTTTTCTATGACATAGTCGGAATTCTGACGGAAAAAGTCGTCGGGCAGCTGAGCCCTCATTCTCCTTCGTGCCAGTTCCTCGGTCAGTTCATCGCGCTCCATAATTCTCTTAAGACGAACCTCTTCAGGCGCGACGACCGAAATAATCAGGTTGCAGCTTTTGTCCATGCCGGACTCGAAAAGCTGGGGTGCATCAATTATCACGGCTTCATAGCCGTCCCAGAATGCGCCGTGAATCTTTTTGTTCATAAGACGGATTATTTCAGGATGTGTAATGGAGTTTAATGTGTTTCGCTCAAAGTCTCCTTTGAAAGCGCGCTCCGCGAGAAGTTTCCTGTTTAAAGAACCGTCCTCGTTAATTATGTCATTTCCGAAGGCCTCAGCAAGTTTCGGAAGAAGCGGTGAGTTTTTCTCAGTCGCTATGCGCGCTATCCGGTCAGCGTCTATTACGGCATAGCCGTATTTTTTAAGACCTTCGGCAACGGTGCTTTTACCAGCGCCGGTAGTGCCTGTAAGGCCTACCTTTATCGCCTTCCTCACGGCTACACCTCCAATACTTTGAATTCCGCAGCGCGGAGAAGACGGTTCATTACCGCAAGGCCGACACCCTCGTCACCGGGGCAGCGGACATAGAGCGTGCGGACGCCTTCGTCGTCACATGCGCGAAGCGCGTCAAAGAGCTTCTGCGCATGAGCGAGGTCGTCATTCTCCTCACCGAAGTTTATTGTCTTACAGTCTATTTTATCCTCTTCCCCGTCAAATACAAGAGCCGCGACGTCCTCGCCCGCACGCCCGTTTACAAACTTCGCAAAGCTTTCGAGTGTGCCTTTGACGATTATGACCTCCGCTGACGGAGAGTAATGTTTATACTTCATACCGGGTGACGCCGCTTTTTCATTTTCCTTCATCTTTCCGAGTACGGCATCATCAATTATGAGTTCATCGCCCAGGACTTCTTCTATCTCCTCGGGTGTGATTCTGCCGGGTCTGAGAAGTCTCGGCTGTCTCGTGGCGAGAGTTATAACCGTGGACTCGACTCCAACCTCACAGGGGCCGCCGTCGACAACCGCGTCTATCTTTCCGTCCATATCTTTCATGACATGGGCGGCGGTTGTCGGCGAGGGCTTGCCGGAGGCATTGGCCGAAGGTGCCGCGAGCGGCACGCCGGCGGCCCTGATTATCTTTCTTGCTGCCGGATGGGACGGCATTCTTATTGCAACCGTGTCAAGACCCGCGGTAACTTCATCAGGTACAATTTCGGATTTATCGAGGATAATCGTCAGCGGGCCGGGCCAGAAAGCGTCAGCGAGATCATATACCACAGGCGGTACATATGCCGCAAGAGTTTCTACATCGCCCAAGTCGGCAATATGGACAATGAGAGGATTATCCTGAGGCCTGCCCTTTGCTTCAAATATCTTGGCAACCGAAATTCCGTCAAGCGCGTTGGCGGCAAGACCGTATACTGTCTCGGTGGGTATGGCAACAAGGCCTCCCTTTCTCAGGATGGCCCCCGCTTCGTCAATCTGATTGCTTTTCAAAAGCAGTGTCTGCATTACTCCGCCTTCAGTTTCTCGGCAGTATCTGCCGTTATAAGTGCGTCGATGAGCTCGTCGAGATCACCGTTCATTATCTGTTCTATCTTGTAGAGCGTAAGGTTGATTCTGTGATCAGTCACGCGTCCCTGCGGGAAATTATATGTGCGGATTCGCTCGGAACGGTCGCCGGAACCTACCATTGACTTTCTCGCATCAGCCCGCTCCGCGGCAGCCTTCTGAAGCTGTTCCTCGTAAAGTCTTGTTCTCAGAATGGTGAGCGCCTTGTCCTTATTCTGGAACTGTGAACGCTCATCCTGGCACTCGACTACGAGGCCTGTCGGAAGGTATGTCGCGCGAATGGCGGAAGATGTTTTGTTTACCTTCTGTCCGCCCGCTCCGCTTGAGCGGAAGACATCTATCTTGACATCCGCCATGTCGAGCTCAAAGTCGACAGCCTCAGCCTCGGGCAGTACGGCGACGGTCGCGGCAGAGGTCTGAATTCTGCCCTGCGACTCCGTCTCGGGCACGCGCTGCACGCGGTGCGTGCCGCTCTCGAACTTATACCTCGAGTAAGCGCCGTCGCCCTTGACCTCAAAACTTACTTCCTTGTATCCGCCGAGTTCGGTTGAGTTTTCACTCATGATTTCCGTCTTGAAACCGTGAGCCTCGGCGTACATTGTGTACATACGATAAAGTTCACCGGCAAACAATGCGGCTTCCTCTCCGCCCGTACCTGCGCGGATTTCTATGATTACGTTCTTGTCGTCATTCGGGTCACGTGGAAGGAGAAGAACCTTAAGTTCCTCGGTAAGTCTCTCCATATCCTCTTTTCCGGTCCTGTAATCCTCCTGGGCAAGCTCGGAGAGTTCCGGATCAAGTCCGCCCGCGTCTATAAGTTCCTTGGCTTCGGTAAAAGTTTTCTCCGCCTGCTTATACTCACGGAACTTATCGACAACCGGAGTTATCTGTTTTAGTTCCTTCATAAGGGCGGTATATTTTTCCATATCGGAAACTATGTCGGGCTGTGAAATTTGGTCCTGAATGGACAGGAAACGCTGTTCAACCTGTTCGAGTTTGTCTAACATACTTACTCCTAAATGAATTGTGGATAAAAGTATATCACTTTTTCTTGTCTTATAAAAGGCATATTGCTATACTTTTATCGGAAGGAGTGATCCTGATGAACAAAGAATATGTTTTCGATGTTGCTGACGCAGTCGACAAATGTGTCGCCTGGCTGCAAGACTGGTTTGAGGAAAACGGACCCGGCTGCAACGCGATAGTAGGTGTCTCAGGCGGTAAAGACTCCTCAGTCACCGCGGCGCTTTGCGTAAAAGCGCTCGGCAAAGACAGAGTCATAGGTGTCCTGATGCCCCAGGGCGAGCAGCCGGATATAGATTATTCAAGAGACCTGGTTGAATTTCTGGGCATAAAGAATTATACGGTCAATGTAGGCGCCGCAATCTCCGATTTGCTCGAAGAGGCCGGAAAGAGTTTTGAAATTTCAACACCTTCAAGAGTGAACTTGCCTCCGCGTATCCGTATGTCCACGCTTTACCTTGTCGGCCAGTCACACAACGGCAGAGTCATTAACACCTGCAACCTCTCAGAGGACTGGGTTGGTTACTCCACAAGATACGGTGACAGCGCAGGTGACTGCGCTCCTCTCGCAAACTTCACCGTTGAAGAAGTAAAGGAGATCGGCAGATACCTGGGACTTCCCGAAAAATTCATCGTAAAGCCGCCGTCAGACGGACTCTGCGGAAAAACCGACGAGGACAACCTGGGCTTCACCTACAAGGAACTCGACGACTACATCCGACGCGGCATAGAAGGTCCTCACAAGGAGAGAATAGATCATCTCCATAAGATTAATGCCTTTAAGCTGAAATACATGCCGACATTCAATTATTTTGAATAAACAAAATCCCGCCGGACGGCGGGATTTTTTATACTGTTATAACCTCATCAACCTTTTCGTCATGCGGGTCAGCGGGAATTTCGGGGAAGATCTGGAAGGGGTAAGCCAACGCAACTTTCGTTATCTCCTTGTCCCGATTCCGCTCAAGGTAGCGGTCGTAGTAGCCGCCACCGTAGCCAATACGGTTTCTTTGCTCATCAAAGGCTACGCCGGGCATGAGCATAAGAATCTTTTCGTCATCGGCCGGCGGCGTGTCGCCTTTCGGTTCGGGTATTCCCATCTCACTTTTTTCGCATTCGTCAATTGCTTTTATCTCATAAAACTCCATCAGGCCGTCGTCAAGCACCTTGGGGACGGCCACTTTTTTACCGTCTTTTAAGGCCTGATTTATTATCTGCTCAGTCCGTATCTCCTGATTGTACGGAAGGTACGCGTAGAGGACCTCTGCTTCCTCGTAAAAGTCGCGGTTTAAGAACTCCTGCGACACCTTCGCAGAAAATGAGCGTATCTCCTCTTCGTTCAACAAGGATTTTTTCTCTTTTACAAGGGTTCTTATCTCTTTTTTGTTCATTCTACTGCACTTCCGGCTCGTCAGTGTTCGCGCTACACTTTGTAGCGCTTCTCTTGATTTTTAATACAAATTGGTGTATTTAACAAACTGTAATTTTTATTTTATAATTTTCGTGTTATCATTATATCACATTTTGAAAGGCAGGTAAAAATTATGGCAAAATCCGATATCGAAATCGCCCAGGAAGCTACCCCGGAACGAATCGACAAAATCGCGGCCAAACTCGGTCTCACGGAAAAAGACTTCGAGTACTACGGCTGGTATAAGGCAAAGGTTGACTACAACCTTTTAAACACACCCAAACAGGGTGACCCCGCAAAGGTCATCCTCGTTACGGCAATCAACCCGACACCCGCCGGCGAAGGCAAGACGACTACGACAGTCGGCCTCGGCGACGCGCTGACGAAGATCGGCAAAAAGACAGTTATCGCTCTGCGCGAGCCGTCTCTGGGCCCCGTCTTCGGCGTCAAGGGCGGTGCCGCCGGCGGCGGATACGCTCAGGTCGTACCCATGGAAGACATCAACCTTCACTTTACCGGTGACTTCCATGCCATAGGCGCGGCAAACAACCTTCTCGCGGCAATGATAGACAACCATATCTATCAGGGCAACGAGCTCGACATCGATACCCGCCGTATCGTATGGCGCCGCTGCGTGGATATGAATGACAGAGAACTCCGAAACATCGTGGCAGGCCTCGGCGGCAAAGCTCACGGTGTCCCCCGTGAGGACGGCTTCGACATCACCGTCGCCTCGGAAGTAATGGCAGCATTCTGTCTCGCAACCTCACTCGACGACCTCAAAGCGCGCTTTGCCCGCATAGTTGTGGCTTACAACAGAAAAGGCGAGCCCGTAACAGCAGGTCAGATTGGTGCACAGGGCGCCATGACCGCGCTTTTAAAAGACGCTTTGAAACCCAACCTCGTTCAGACACTTGAAGGCACTCCCGCGTTTGTACACGGCGGTCCTTTCGCAAATATTGCTCACGGCTGTAACTCGGTTATGGCCACAAACATGGCCCGTCACTTCGG
>JAFYJR010000085.1 GCA_017538005.1 Clostridia bacterium
CAAAAAAAAAAAACAAAAAAATGAATATAAACTACAAAAAAGAACCGACTGACCTGCAATGCGGTCAGGCAGTGCTCGCTATGGTCTTAAGCAAAGACATAAAACAAGTCATAGAAGAACTCCAAAATGACAGGGAAACAACCCTGAAAGAGATGAAGGATTACCTCCGCAAATACAACGCGGAGATATCTGACGAACGCAGAGAGGTCAAAGACAAGAGCGAGTTGCCAAACTTGTGCCTCTTAAGTCTCGAGACACCGAGATGCTGGCACTGGTCACTCTACCATGACGGCACCTTCTATGACCCCGAACACGGAATAATGCAGGACTTTCCTGCCTGTAATCGTAAATACTGTTGGGAAATCAAAAAGGAGGACACAGTATGAAAAAAATAATATCAATCCTTTTGGCAGCAGTAATGCTCATAACCCTTTCCGCATGTGCGGGAATCACGGGAGGCTCAAACAAAGCGCCCTCTAAACAGAACGACATAGATACTGCCACGCTCACCGACAACTGTGAATCCGCTGTCTTTTATGAGTACAGTGCCGTGGACTATGACGGCACCTACTATGACAGGTACCAGGACGAGTCAATCTATCCGGTTACTGATTCGACGCAGATTGAAAAACTGGCAGAGGCATTCACCTGGCTTAAAGAGGCAAAAAATCAGAATGCCGATGATATCAGGGCAAATCACTTCGGACCGATGTGGTCAATCCATTTCGTAAAGAGTGACGGCAGCGAAGTCGTCTTCGAAGAGACAGTAAACGGCCTCGACAAGGATGATTTCATTCTCTGCGGCGACAAGGTCTATGAGTACAACAGTGACTGGGCAACAGTCAGGAACAACACCTTCTATCCCGTTGAAAAAGAATTTAACTCTGCCGCTGACGAAGTCCTCTTCGACTACACATTCGGCACGGTGTCCTTAAAGGCCGGACATACCATAATGGGTGACAACGGCTTCAACGATGTAATCGACGCAACAACTGAGGACGACTTCACCATAGACACCTGCATAGCAGCGATAGGACAGCTTGAACCCATGACGGACGAAGCAGGTATAGGAATCCTCGAACCTAACTTCGTCACAGTCGAGACAGAGAAGCACCCTCCGCTCACAATAACCTTCATCACAGGCAACCTTCTCATGATAGGCGGAGACTTCTACTACACCACCCGTGATGTCGATGTAATCTATGCTGAAATCCTCGACATCCTCGCAAACCAGAAACCCTCAGAGTAGTTTTAAGGAGGCGATTCTGTGCTTGAAATAACATTCCTTCAGGCCGTTATACTCATAACGGCCCTGTGGATTGTATACAGAATCGCCGCCTATACAAAAACAAAAGATAAGAAACAAGAACTGAAAATGCTGCTCGTCTGGGTATGCATAATAGTCATAACCAGATTTGTATACTTCCCGCTTCACCTTGTGGACGGTCACATAGGACATCTGTACTTTGACTCAGGTCTGATCCTGCCCCTCAAGTACAACCTGCGCGTCTTCTTCGCCCGTGACTATCACTACAGAGGCTGGGCAGCGGAAATCATAGGCAATGTAGCTCTCTTCGTGCCCGTAGGCATCATCTGGCCATACTGCTTTGAGAAACTGAACAGATTCTGGAAAGTCTTTCTCGCCGGAGCGGGCTACTCACTCCTCATAGAACTTTCACAGCTTCTCTTCTTTACACGCACGACGGACATAGACGATCTTTTGGCAAATACACTCGGCGTCATTCTGGGCGCCGCACTGTTCTTCATAATCAGGAAAGTAAGAAATGATTCAGGTCAGAAACATCAGCAAACAGTATAAGACCGGAGAATTTGTCCAGAAGGCTTTGGACGATGTATCTTTAAGCCTTCGCGACAATGAATTCGTAGCCATTCTGGGACCGAGCGGTTCCGGAAAAACTACTCTTTTGAATGTTTTGGGCGGTCTTGACAGATATGACAGCGGTGACCTGATAATAAACGGTACCTCTACAAAAGAGTATAAGGACCGCGACTGGGACGCCTACAGAAACCATTCCGTAGGTTTCATTTTCCAAAGCTACAATCTCATCCCGCACCAGAGCGTGCTCGCAAATGTCGAGCTCGCCCTGACTATTGCGGGTGTCTCAAAGGCCGAGCGCACGAAGAGGGCGAAGGAGGCCCTCGAGCGTGTCGGACTCGGCGAACATATAAACAAAAAGCCGAGTCAGCTCTCGGGCGGCCAGATGCAGCGCGTCGCGATAGCGAGAGCGCTTATAAATGAGCCGACCGTACTGCTCGCCGACGAGCCCACCGGTGCGCTCGACAGTGAGACGAGCGTCGCGGTAATGGACCTTTTGAAGGATGTCGCGAAAGACAGACTTGTTGTCATGGTAACGCATAACCCCGAGCTTGCCGAGACTTACGCAAACAGAATTGTCGAGCTCAAAGACGGCAGGATAACAAATGATACAAATCCGTATGACCCGGAGGAGGCCGAAGAGCTCGACACAAAGCGTCTCGGCAAGGCGTCCATGTCCTTCCTGACGGCTCTGGGGCTCAGCTTCAACAACTTAAAGACGAAGCTTCGCCGGACCCTGCTCGTGTCTTTCGCGGGCTCCATAGGCATTATCGGTATCGCGTTGATCCTGTCACTCTCAAACGGTATGAACCGGTATATGGACAATATCCAGCGCGACACCTTGAGCGAGTATCCCGTGGAACTCTCCAGAAGCAGTCTGGATATGTCAATCCTCAGCCCGGACAACACGACGGTACTGGATTCGATTCTGAATAAGGACGCGGAAGTCAAGGAGAGCCAGACTCTGGTGTATTGGCTTTCAGCCGTAAACACAAATGACCTCAAGTCCTTCAAAGTCTATCTGGACAAGAACAGAAAGGAACTTGATAAGTACGCTCAGAATGTCGAATACAGATATGACATAACACCGAATATCTATCTGCCCGACACGGAAAAACCGAGAAGGGTAAATCCCAACGACAGTTTTTCATCAATAGGATTTTTCAGCAACGCAATGATGTCCGGCATGACGAATGTCTTCAGCCAGATGCCGGAGAGCAGGAGCTTTTATGAGAGGCAGTATGAGGTGAAAGAGGGCCACTGGCCGGCGAAGTATGATGAGCTCGTGCTCGTTCTCTCCTCAGAGGGCTGGATTTCAGACATAACCCTTTATTCCCTCGGAATGAAGGACAGCGATAAACTCGACGCCCTGATAAACACATACATGGATGGCGGAAAAGTGGAAGTCAAAGAGAAGGGCTCCACTTTTGAGTACAAGGACTTCTTAGGCCTTGAATTTAAACTTCTCGACAACTCGCAGCTCTACAGATACGACGAGGAGATGAAGGTCTGGACCGACAAGTCCAAGGATGAGGAACTCGTCAAGGAACTGTTGAAAAACGGCGAGACACTTAAAATCGTCGGTGTGGTTCAGTCGAAGGCGGACTCTTCAGTTGAGCTGCTGGCGAGCGGTATAAATTATCTGCCGGAGCTCACAATGCATATGATAGACCTCGCGAAAGACAGCGAGATAGTCAAGGCACAGCTTGAAACCCCGGAGATCAATGTCCTGACGGGCAAGGAGTTCGGTGAGGAGGACAGCGGTATTCCGGATATCATGTCGATGTTTTCAATCAACACCGCTGCCCTGCAGAATGCTTTCACTATAGATCCGAACTACGATATGTCCTCCGTCAGCGATGAGGAAATGGCGGCTCTCCTTGATGAGGCTGATGTCGATGTGTCACCTGAAAAGGTGAGCGCGCTCCTCGACAATCTTCTGACCTCGTATCTCAAATACTCGGCCGGAAATCCGAATACGGATTACGCCAACCTCTCTGACGCGATGCAGTCATACCTCGCGACGGACGAGGCGCGCGCGATAGTCCTTGACGACTTGAACGAGATAATAACCGAGTCGGGTGCGGATGTCATAACCGCCGACAGAATGGCGAAGATGATAACCAATGTCATGGCCGGATACACGCAGTACGCGATAGCAAATCCCGGCGCGGATCTCACGGCATACCTTCAGACGCCTGAGGGCAGGCAGCTTCTCCAGCAGGAGACGAATGCCGTGCTTGACGACCTCTCCGATGTCATAACCGAAGAGGACACGCAGAAGATCTTGAACGACCTTATGGCGGGCTATGAGACCTATGCGAAGAAGAACGGCAAGCCCGTGCCTTCTATGTTCTCAGACTCGTTTTCCGAGTACCTCCAGACGGAGACCGCAAGAGCTATCATCACAGACGGTGTCTCACAGATGGTTGACAGTTCTGATCCTGCGACCTCCGAGGCTTTGAGCAGAATAATGCAGGACTTTATGGCAAACGCTGTAAGCTTTGACGAGAGCGCATTCGCGAATGCCTTCGGTATGAATATGGAAGAGGAGAATCTGCGTGACATAATGAGCACCTTCTTATCCGGTTCATCCTCAGACCTTGTCAGCAATCTCGCTCTCTTCGGATACGCGGATCTTGAGGATCCGGATGAGATAATAATCTATCCGAAGAACTTCGAGAGCAAGACCGGCGTAATAGACTTCATTGACGAGTACAATGAAAAAGTCAGTCAGGAAAAGCAGATACACCACTCCGATATGGTCGGTACGATAATGAGCTCGGTAACGAAGATCATCAACGCGATAAGCTATGTTCTCGTGGCCTTTGTTGCCGTATCACTCATAGTTTCGTCGATAATGATCGGCGTAATTACGTACATAAGCGTACTTGAGCGCAAGAAGGAGATAGGTATTCTCCGTGCCGTCGGCGCGTCAAAGAGAAATATTGCTTCGGTATTTAACGCAGAAACATTTATTATCGGCGCGCTTTCGGGTATAATAGGTATCACATTGGGTGAGCTC
>JAFYJR010000086.1 GCA_017538005.1 Clostridia bacterium
GACTGCACGGAAGAGGAGGTCGAGGGTATTCTCCGCTACAGGGGATACGACATCCAGGACCTCATTCACGGACATGAGGGACAGAAATTCGCCTATGAGGAGATAACATATCTTCTTCTCTTCGGAGAACTCCCGAATGCCCAGCAGTTTGAAGAGTTCAAGGAGATTCTGGCAAATTACAGAACACTTCCGACAAACTTCGTCCGCGACATCATCATGAAAGCCCCGTCAAGGGATATGATGAACACGCTGGCTCGCTCAGTGCTTACGCTTTACTCCTACGACCACAGAGACGACGACACCTCCATTGACAATGTACTCCGTCAGTGCCTGGAACTCATAGCCCTGTTCCCGCAGCTCGCTGTGTACGGTTACCAGACCTACAAGTACTACCATGACGGTGATTCGTTCTTTATCCATGCCCCGAGTCCGGATCTCTCCGCGGCGGAGAACATCCTTCACATGCTCAGAGCCGACAGTCAGTTTACCAAGACTGAGGCGAAGGTACTCGATATGGCCCTTGTGCTTCACGCGGAGCACGGCGGCGGTAACAACTCCACCTTCACGACGCATGTCGTAACCTCGACGGGCACGGATACTTATTCCGCCATAGCCGCGGCGCTCGGCTCACTCAAGGGCCCGAAACACGGCGGAGCGAACATAAAGAACATTCACATGTTCGACGACATAAAAGCGAATGTCAAGGACTGGACAGACGACAGGGAAATCTCGAAATATCTCGAGAAGATCCTTGACGGCAAGGCCTTCGACGGAGCGGGACTTATCTACGGTATAGGTCACGCCATCTACACGAAGTCCGATCCGCGTGCGGAGATGCTCAAAGAGTCTGTCCGTCAGCTCGCGGAGGAGAAGGGTCTTATTGACGAGTATGAGCTGCGTGAGCGCGTGGCGAGACTCGCGCCGGAGGTAATAGCGAAAAAGCGCAAGATGTACAAGAACATCTGCGCCAACATAGACTTTTATTCGGGCTTTGCCTATCAGATGCTCGGTCTTCCCGAGGAACTCTACACACCGCTCTTCGCCTGCGCGCGAATAGCCGGGTGGAGCGCTCACAGACTCGAGGAGATTATAAACGGCGGTAAGATTATCCGTCCGGCTTATATGAACATCTGCGAAAGGCAGGAATACATCCCCATGGAAGACAGGGAAATCACCAAAGAGGACTTAAAGCGCAAGGAGAAAAAGGAACGGCTTGAGAAACTCGAGGCTCTGGAAAACCTTCGGGATGAAAAACGTCTGAAGGTCCGGAACAGAGTAAAGTCGAAAATAAAAGATAAGATATAAAAAGAAGAGCCTCGCGGCTCTTCTTTTTTATCCGTTGTTTTCGGTTGTGGTTTCCGTTTCCTTTTCCTGCGCCTCCGAGTAGACCGTGAGGGTTATCTTTTCGGTCTTGTCGTAGAGCTCGCCGGGTTTCTGAAGCGAGGAGGCCACAGTGCCTGAGACATGGGAACCGTCGTTTGTCATGGAAATCTTCTTGACGTTTTCGAATCCGGCCTCTTTGAGTTTCGCGACGGCGGACTCGTAGGTCTCACCGGTGACGTCTATCATTTCGGCCTGTTCGACGCCGAGAGAAATAATCAGAGTGATTTCAGTGCCCTGTGTGACTTCCGTGCCCGGTTCAATCGACTGGGAAATGACATAGCCCCTGTTTACTTCGGTGCTGTACTCTTCCTTGGTCTTTATGTTGAAGTCGGTGAAGTAGGACTTCTGGGAAGTGATATTTGTGTAAGTTCTTCCGGTGAAAGTAGGTACGAGGATCTTTTCGCCTGATGAGGAACTTGTTGTCTTGCCGCTGTCGTCGCCCGAGGGCTTGTTTGAGCCGCCGAAGTGTCCGCGGAGGACGGTGAGGCAGAGGATGGCAAAGATGAGAAGCAGCGCGGCAGCGGCTATGCCTCCGGCCTTGAGCGCGAGCTTCATGTTTTCCTCTTTGACCTCGGCTGCCGATTTACGGGGGCCTCTGCGCTCAGGTGTGTGAAGAGTCTGCTCCGCAGCCTCTTCCTCCTCTTCGAGCGCCTCGGCCGCCATGGCAGCCGTGGGGGAGGCGGAGAGTTCCTCGCGGAACTGATCTACAGTCTTTGTTCTGTCTTCCGGCAGAATCTGGAGAGCGTTTATGAGAGCGTTGATGACATAGGCGGGGATGACCTCGGCAAATTTGGCCGGTATCATCATGCGGTCGGACTTCATACGCTCGACGGAATTAATAGGGGTAGTGCCTATCATAGCCTTGAACAGGACGGCCGCGAAAGCGTAGATGTCGGTCCAGGGACCTGACGGAGCGTCGTATCCGTACTGTTCAACCGGTGCGTAGCCGGAGAAAATCTCGGGGTTTATGCCGGTCTTTAAGTTGCGGCACTCGGGGATGGAGAAACCGCTGATGCGGATCTTCTTGTCCGGACCTACGATAAGGGTCTCGGGGGAGATGCCGCGATGTATGATGCCGGATGAGTGAAGATTGGAGAGGGTGGAGAGGACAGGCATGAAGAGTATTCTTGCTTCCTCCCAGGAGATGTATCCCTCTTCGACAGAGGCGAGATACTCGCCGAGTGTCACCGAGTCTTCAATATGTTCGTATACGGCATAGGCCGTGTTGTTCTCTTCGACGATGTCGACAACCAAAACCAGCGCCGAGAGACCGCGCATGCGGGCGAGTTTGCGCCACATATCGAGGAACGAGGCGAGGCAGTTGTCATAGAAAGTCTTCTTGTCGCTCTTTATGAGAAGGTGTGTTGAGCCTTCCTTTCGGATACAGACGGTATTCGGAAGGAATTCGCGTATCTCGACGGCGGCTTTGCGTTCGGTATCAAAGCCGAGATAGGTGACACCGTCACCGTTTTCGGCAAGAACCCTGCCGATTTGGTAACGACCGTTGTCGATTATCGTGTTTTCAGGCAAAAAGAGATTGTCGTCAGCCAAGTCTTCGCCTCCTCTTTATTAATAAAACCTCTTGATATAGTAAAGGAATAAGGTACTTTTGTCAAGTTAAGTCCTTTTTTGAGGACAACTAAAAAACTTTTGCGAACATTCTGTTGACATTTGTTTTTCGTTGTGTATAATGGACTTGTAAATCAAATAAATGTTCGGCAGAAAACGAACAAGGAGGATACCGCTATGACACTCGGTTTCATCATTAAAATCATCATAGAAGTTTTCGTTGTTTTACTTATCGGTTACGGCATTATGAACGAGGAAAAACTCGTCGCTTTTGAGGACGAACTTTTTCCCGTACTGAAGTTCTGTTTCCATAAGTACATTCTTAAAGACCTTAAGAAAAAGAAGAGAGCAAGACTCAGAGTCATATCCGGCAAAGAGTCTGCCGGTGACGCGGAAAGAAGCGTCGCTTAAAGTACGCAGTCGAGAGGCCCCCATTCCTCTTTGACATAAACACAGTTCCCCGGACAAAGCAAGAGCCGCAGGCATCGCCTGCGGCTCTTGTGATTTATTTACATATACTGTTCGGCGTCTTCCTCGTTCTCCCAGTTATGCCAGACATTCTGAACATCGTCATCTTCTTCAAACATCTCCAGCATCTTTGCCATGGCTTTCAGGGCATCTTCGCCTTCAAGTCTGGTATAGTTTGAGGGGATGTACTGTACTTCGGCAAGCACGAATTTGTAGTCGTCGCATTCGAGGATGTCGCGTACGGTTCCTATGTCGCCCGGTTCCGTGCGGATCTCATAGACCGCCTCGTCGTCGGAGAGGAAATCGACGGCGCCGGCCTCAAGGGCGGCGTCCATAAGAGTCTCTTCGTCGACGCCTTCCTTTTCAACGGCTAAAACACCGTAGCGTGAGAACATGAACGATACGCAGCCGTTCTGGCCCATATTTCCGCCGTACTTGTCAAAATAATGACGGAGATTGCCGGCCGTAAGGTTTTTATTGTCTGTCAGAGTCTCAATGAGGACGGCAATACCGCCGGGGCCGTAACCCTCGTAGATATTTTCCTCGTAGTTTGCCGTGGAGCCTTCGCCCGCGGCTTTCTTTATGGCTCTTTCTATGTTGTCATTCGGGATATTTGCTGCCTTTGCTTTGGCAATGACATTTTTAAGTTTTGAGTTGGACGCGGGGTCCGCTCCGCCTTCCTTTACCGCAACGGCAATCTCACGGCCGATCTTGGTAAAGACCTTGGCCATGGCGGCGTCGTTTTCGCCCTTCTTACGTTTGATTGTGCTCCATTTTGAATGTCCTGACATGAGAACAGCTCCTTAATTTTTATGCAAAATATTATACATCAGTTCACGCAGTCGGTCAATCTCGCCGGCGAGATAAAGCCAGCCGAAAAGCGCCTCGAGACCTGTCGCGGTATGGTAGTCCGCGGAGGTCATGTTTTTCGGTGTGTGGGTGGTGTGCGCGTTGCGTCCGCGTTTGAAGATGTCAAGTTCGGACGGGGTGAGCAACGGCTCTATAACCGAGAAAGCGGAAGCCTGCGCGGACGCGCTGACATATTTCAGCTTTTCGGCGTGGTAATCGGCTCCCGGTCTGTTAGCTTCCAGAACAAGCGCTTCGCGCACCAGAAGCTCATAGACGCTGTCGCCTATAAACGCGAGGGTCAGGGGACTGAGCTGTGATAAATTATCCATAAGACTCCTTAAGGTACAAACTCGAATTCCAGGTCGTAGATGCTGACCGTGTCACCCTCGGTTATGCCCTGGCGAAGAAGTTCTTCTTCAATTCCTGATGAGACAATAACTCTCTGCAGGTACTGGAGCGACTCGTAGTCGTCCAGATCGGTCTTCGCAAGTATCGGAATGAGCCACTCGGCCTCGACTATAAAGACATCGTCCTCGCGGTGTACGGTAAAGCCGTTCTTTTTCTTCTTTTCGTAGAATTCAAGAGGAATCTCTTCCGCCTCGTAGCGCTTGATGGGGGGAAGGGTGGCAAGTTTCGCCGCAACTGCGTTTATAAGTTCCTGCGTGCCCTCAGCTATTGGCGCGCAGATGCTGTAATATTCAAGGCCCAGGCCTTCAACATATGATCTGAATGATTCAATCTGCTCATCAGTCGCTAGGTCCGTTTTATTGCCGGCGACGATCTGCGGCAGTTTTGCCATCTCGGGATTGAACTTTTCGAGTTCAGCGTTGATGGCCTTGAAGTC
>JAFYJR010000087.1 GCA_017538005.1 Clostridia bacterium
AACTTGCCATCTCCGAATCACAGGAGAGAATGGCAGTTGTTGTTGAAGAGGCAGACGCAGATGAGTTCATCAGAATTGCTACCTCTGAAAACCTTGAGGCTACAAAGGTTGCTGTCGTTACAGAAAAGCCCTACCTGACGATGAACTGGAAAGGCAACACCATAGTTAATATCTCGCGCGAGTTCTTAAATTCAAACGGCGCGGAAAAACATATTGATATTCATACGGTTTCGCAGGAATCCTTCAAACGCACTGTTACAGGTTCCTTTACCGACAATTACAAGTCGCTTGTCTCAGACCTCAATGTCTGCTCAAAGAGGGGACTGTCTGAGAGATTTGACTCCACCATAGGCGCAGGTACTGTTCTTATGCCGTTCGGCGGCAAGTACCAGCGCACACCCATCCAGGCCATGGTAAACAAAGTGTCCGTAGAGCACGGCGACACGGACACCTGCTCGATAATGGCCTGGGGCTACAACCCTTACATTATGGAGAAGGACCAGTTCCACGGAGCTTATCTTTCCGTTGTTGAGTCCGTCTCAAAACTTATCGCCACCGGCGCAACTTTTGAGGATGTCTATCTCACTTTCCAGGAATATTTCGAGAAACCCGGAAAAACACCGGAGCGCTGGGGCAAGCCGCTTGCCGCACTTTTGGGCGCTTTCAAGGCGCAGCTTGATCTCGGCTGCGCGGCAATAGGCGGTAAAGACTCCATGTCAGGTTCGTTCGAGAACCTTGATGTTCCGCCGACACTTTGTTCTTTCGCTGTTACTACTGATAAGATCAGCAGGGTAGTATCAAATGATTTCAAAGGTCCCGGACACCGTGTGCTTATTGCTTATCCCAAGTATGACGAGTACGGCGTGCCTGTTCCCGAGTCACTTATTGCGCTTTATAATTCTGTCTCATCACTTGTTGACGCAGGATATGTGCTTTCAGCATACACGCCGACATACGGCGGTATCGCCGAAGCGGTGTATAAGATGTGCATCGGCAATAAAGTCGGTTTCGACTTTGTCTCTGAAACCTTGCCGGATGAACTCTTCGGTTACCGCTACGGCGCCTTTATACTCGAACTCTCGCCGAACGCCCCTATGGTACTCGAGGGAGTTGACGGAGTATATGCAAAACAACTCGGCAACACTGTCTTTGATTACAAGTTAAGCTATAACGGCGAGACTGTTGATATCGCGTCACTCGATGAACTCTACGAGAATAAGCTTGAGAAGGTATTCGCATGCAATATAGCGAGCGAGGAAAAAGATATCCCGACCTTCTCATATGATGTTGAGAAGAGATTTGAGGCAATTCTGAAGATTGAGCCGAAGGTACTGATACCTGTATTCCCCGGCACAAACTGCGAGGTGGATACCGCCAAAGCATTTGAAGCCGCCGGCGCAGATGTTGATATCTTTGTCATCAATAACCTCACGGCTGCCGGAATAGAGGAGTCAATTAAAACTTTCACTTCCAAGATAAATGACTCTCAGATTATCTTCATCCCCGGAGGTTTCTCCGGCGGTGACGAGCCCGAAGGTTCGGCAAAACTTATCGCCTCGTTCTTCAGAAATCCCGAGATATCGACAGCAGTTATGAACCTGCTCGAAAACAGGGACGGCCTTATGGGCGGTATCTGCAACGGCTTCCAGGCACTGATAAAGCTCGGCCTTGTCCCGTACGGCAAGATTATCGAGACTGATGAGAACTGTCCGACACTCTCGTACAATGTAATCGGCAGACACCAGAGCAAACTCGTAAGAACCAGAGTATGCTCGAACAACTCGCCGTGGCTGAAGAACACTGAAGTCGGAAAGATTGTCACCGTTCCCATCTCGCACGGCGAAGGCAGAATCATTGCCTCAGACGACCTTCTCTTAGGCTTAGCCGAGAAGGGGCAGATCCTGACGCAGTATGTTGACCTTGAGGGCAACCCCACTTATGACATCGCCTTCAATCCCAACGGATCTGCCATGGCCGTCGAAGGCCTGCTGTCGCCCGACGGCCGCGTCTTCGGCAAGATGGGTCACTCAGAGCGTGTAGGGGAAGGCCTCTACAAGAATGTTCCGGGCGACTTTGATCTCGGTCTGTTCAAGTCGGCAGTTGAGTATTTTACATAAAAGTGCACAAAATTTGAGGACCTGCTTTTGCAGGTCCTTCTATTTTGCATAAAATTCAAAGAAATTTGAATAATATGCAAAAATATGTTGACTTTATGCATAAAGGCGCTTATAATATGCACATATTAAAGAAACGAGGCGCTTTATTCATGAATAAAGATTCCATCAAAAAAGTAGTACTTGCGTATTCCGGAGGACTTGATACCTCCATTATCATACCCTGGCTTAAGGAAAACTATAACAACTGTGAAGTCATAGCCGTATCAGGCGATGTCGGACAGGGAACAGAGCTCGACGGCCTGGAGGAGAAAGCGCTGAAGACAGGCGCGTCAAAACTCTATGTTCTTGACCTCACTGACGAGTATGTTGACAACTACATTGTTCCGTGCCTCAAGGCAGGAGCAGAGTATGAGGGATATCTTCTCGGCACGAGTACCGCAAGACCCTGTATAGCGAAAGGCCTCGTTGAAGTGGCACTTAAAGAAGGCGCTGACGCCATAGTTCACGGCTGCACAGGTAAGGGCAATGACCAGGTGAGGTTTGAACTCGCGGTTAAGCACTTCGCACCCAATATGCCCATAATCGCTCCCTGGAGGGAGTGGGACATAAAGTCCAGGGAAGAGGAGATAGAGTACGCCGAGGCGCACAACATACCTCTGAAAATCAACAGAGAGACAAACTATTCCAAAGATAAGAATCTCTGGCACCTTTCACATGAGGGCCTCGACCTTGAAAATCCCGCAAACGAACCCACATACGAGAAGGACGGTTTCCTTGAGATGAGCGTCTCACAGATGCAGGCTCCGGATGTTCCGACATACATTGAACTCTCGTTCGAAAAAGGCGTTCCAAGCGCTTTGAATGGTGAAAAGATGTCCGCGAAAGAGATCATCCTCGCGCTCAACGAGATAGGCGGCAAAAACGGCATAGGCCTTCTTGACCTGGTTGAGAACAGACTTGTCGGCATGAAGTCCAGAGGCCTCTACGAGACTCCCGGCGGCACTATTCTCTACAAAGCCCACGAGATGCTCGAGACAATAACTCTCGATAAGATGACAAGCCACGAAAAGAAAAAGATCTCCATAACATACGGCGAACTCGTATACAACGGCCAGTGGTTCACACCGCTCAGAGAAGCGCTCGCTGCTTTCGTTGACAAGACACAGGAGACAGTAACCGGTACGGTTAAACTGAAACTCTATAAGGGCAATGTAATCTGCGCAGGTCTTGAGAGTCCCTATACACTTTACTCTGAAGACATGGCGACATTCGGTGAGAGTGACTACGATCACCATGACGCCCAGGGCTTCATAAACCTCTACGGTCTTCCCGTAAAGGTCCAGGCTCTCGCAAAAAAGAAACAAGCCGCGGAGACCGCGACTTATCTGAATATCTTTATGCAGTGCTCGAGCCAGGCGACGTATGATT
>JAFYJR010000088.1 GCA_017538005.1 Clostridia bacterium
CGAAGACTTTGTCGTCGCCCGATGTGAATTTGAGGGCGTCTTTCGCGCCCGTCATCGGCGATTCCGCGACGACAAAGCAGTTGTATTTGTCTATGACATCTTTTCTGAATTCCTTAAGGTATTTCATGAGGTTCGGGCCCTTGTTGTAGTGCTCTATGCCGCAGGCAATGGGAATCGGAAAACCGTTCGGGAAATCAGGGTCCTTTGAGATGAATGTAATTACATCTTCACGGAAGCCGTCCACGCCCATATCGAGCCAGAAGCGCATGATGTCCTTTACTTCCTCACGCACTTTCGGGTTGTCCATATTGAGGTCCGGCTGGCCCTTTGCGAAGGCGTGCATGTAATACTGGTCGCGCTCCGGGACATATTCCCACGCGCCGCCTTCAAAGAGGGACAGCCAGTTGTTCGGCGGGCCGCCGTTCTTGCCGTCTTTCCAGATGTAGTAGTCGCTGTACGGGTTGTCTTTTGACTTTCTGCTCTCTTTGAACCAGTAGTGTTCGGAGGAGGTGTGATTCACAACAAGGTCCATTATTACCTTCATGTTGCGCTTATGAGCCTCTTCCACTATTGTTCTGAAGAGGTCTAAATCGCCGAAGTCAGGATGTATGTCCTTGTAGTCGGAGACGTCGTAGCCCCAGTCCGCGTTGGGAGAAGGGTAGATGGGCGAGAACCAGATGGCGTTCACGCCGAGACTCTTTATGTAGTCGAGTTTTTCGAGTACGCCGAGCAGGTCGCCCTGTCCGTCGCCGTTGCCGTCTTTGAACGAGCGGCACCATATCTGATAGACAACGAGGTCTTTGTACCATGTATTGTTCATAACACTCTTCCTTTCTGTGTACATTATAACACAATCTGTGATATAATCGTCTCATCAAAAATTGTGAGGTGTCTTATGGAAATATGGGCACACAGAGGATGCAGTTTCAGGCATCCCGAGAATACTCTGGAATCCTTCGAGGCCGCGGCGAAGCTTGAAGGACTGACCGGTATAGAGCTTGATGTACAGCTCGCAAAGGACGGCGAAATAGTTGTCATTCACGATGAAAAACTGGATCGTACGACGACTATGGTCGGATATGTAAAGGATTGGGCCTTTACAGACTACGAGAAGTATACGAAAATCCCGAGCCTCGAACAGGTCTTGACTTTGTTGAAACCCTATATGGACAAGGGCCTGATGCTCAATATTGAACTTAAGAATTCCGAGATAAGATACGAGGGCATGGAACAGAAAGTGATGGACATGGTACATCGCTTCGGTATCGCAGATAAGGTTATTTATTCCTCATTTAATTCGGACTCAACAAAACTCATCAAGGAGACGGATCCCTCAACCAATGTCGCCTGTCTCGCGAACGACATCCTCGACTGTATGAACGACTGTAACTTCAAAGTTCACGGCGACGCGGTCCATCCGTTCATCCGCATGGTAAATCTCCCGAAGTTTGCCCTTGAGGACATAAAAGTCAGGGTCTGGACAAAGGATCCGCTCTATCCCCGCGAATATTTTATGATTCATCACGATCTGAGAAAGCTCGAAAGCAAAGGTATTGACGGCATTTTCCTGAACAATCCGGAGGATTATCTGGGTAAATTTTAAACAGCGATAAAAAAATGCTTGCAATTTAATATACTTTATGATAAATTAATTTTCGCTGTATTTTTAGTGGCGTAGCCACAATTGTTGATAAGGAGGTGCCGAACAATGGCAAAATGCGAGTACTGCGGTAAAGACGTTTCTTTCGGCATTAAGGTTTCCCACTCACACAGACGTTCAAACAGAACATGGAAGCCCAACGTAAAAAGAGTTAAAGCTATAGTTGACGGTTCTCCGAAGAGAGTATACGTTTGCACACGCTGCCTTCGTTCCGGTAAGGTTCAGCGCGCTTAAAGTTTTGACAAAACGGGAGCTACACTGTAGCTCCTTTTCATACAGCGGAATAGTGTAACGGTAACACGACTGACTCTGACTCAGTTATTTGGGGTTCGAATCCCTATTCCGCTGCCAGGAAAAACCGAGGCATCTGCCTCGGTTTTTTCATGTTTTATGACCGTTCGTCCCAAAAATCGTACCACTCGTAGTTAATTGCGAAAAAATGATTGATTTTCGGGAACGGGGAGTATATAATGTAACCAAACCGAACATTTGTGTTTAATGTTCGCCTTACGACTTTAACGGAGGTTTGACTCATGGCAGACAAAAATAAAGCTCTGGAAACCGCTATTGCGCAGATAGAAAGACAGTACGGCAAAGGCGCCATCATGCGTCTCGGCCAGAACGCCAATCTTAACGTTGAGGCTATCTCGACCGGTTCTTTTACTCTTGACGTTGCTACGGGCATCGGAGGTCTTCCCCGCGGCCGTATTATTGAGATTTACGGTCCCGAGTCCTCAGGTAAGACTACTCTCGCTCTTCACGCCGTTGCCGAGGCACAGAAGGCAGGCGGCGAGGCCGCGTTCATAGACGCCGAGCACGCGCTTGATCCCGTTTATGCCGCAAATCTCGGTGTTGATGTTGATTCCCTTCTTGTGGCTCAGCCGGACAACGGCGAACAGGCGCTTGAGATTGCCGAGTCACTTGTACGCTCCGGCGCCATCGACATTCTTGTCGTTGACTCCGTCGCCGCTCTTGTTCCCCGCGCAGAGATAGAAGGCGAGATGGGCGACTCCCATGTCGGCCTCCACGCCCGCCTTATGTCTCAGGCTTTAAGAAAACTCGCCGGAGCGGTCTCTAAGTCAAACTGTATCATTATCTTTATAAACCAGCTCCGTGAAAAAGTCGGAGTTATGTACGGAAATCCCGAGGTTACCACCGGCGGACGCGCTCTGAAGTTCTACGCCTCCATGCGTATTGACGTCAGAAAGATTGAACAGCTCAAAGCCCCCGGTAACGAGTTCATAGGCTCCAGAACAAGAGCCAAGATAGTAAAGAACAAGGTCGCTCCTCCGTTCAAGGAAGCGGAGTTTGACATTATCTACGGACGCGGTATCTCCAAAGAGGGCGAAATCCTTGACGCTGCCGTTTCTCTTGATATTATTCATAAATCCGGCGCCTGGTTCTCATACGGTGATCAGCGCCTCGGACAGGGCAGGGAAAATGTCAAGGAATACATGCTTCAGAACCCCGAGTTTATGGCCGAGGTTGAGCAGAAAGTACGCGATCATATCTCCGAACTCGCAAATCAGATGAAGGCTTCCTATAAAGGCGGTCAGATGCACGAAACACCTGTAGCTGCGGCTCCTGCGCCGGAAGCTCCTGCTCCCGAAGCGGCACCGGTATCGGCCGCTTCCGCGAAAGCAAAACTTGATATAACGGTGGACGACTGAGATGCTCCTTACAATGTCTCACGGCAAAGGAAACAAGGTTCATCTTTTCATTGACGGTGAGTACAGAATAACCACTACAGAACGCGTATGGTACGACTCGCCGTTTTCGGACAATACCGAGATTGACGAGCAGGAGTGGATACAGTTCTGCGACACCATAAACTTTGAGAAGATGTACGAGCGCGCCCTTGGCCTGCTCGAACTTCGTGACCATTCGCAACGGGAAATTCTGAACAAACTTGTGACGAAGTTCGGCATGGACAAGAAAGAACAGGCGCGCCTTGTTCTTGACAAACTTGCCGAAAACGGTCTGCTCGACGATGAGCATTTTGCTCGTGTCTACGCCGAAGAACTTATAAGAAAAAAGCACGTAAGCCCAAGGGGCTTGCGTGCCGCTTTGTCTGCAAAAGGTGTGGAACGCAGCATTATTGATATTGTCCTTGAAGATGTTTCACCTGATCCGGTGGAACAGATTAACGCTCTTCTGGATACAAAGTTTCGTAATGTGAATCTCCTTGATGAAAAGGAATGTGACAAAGTCATAACTTTCCTCTACAGGCAGAGGTTCGTTTTAAACGACATAAAAACGGTCATAGGGGAGCGTCAGAAACAGCTCCGTATAGACCTTTTGGAAAAAATGTAGAAATTCGCCATCTATTTTCTACATTGAGAGGGGCCCTCGTGCCTTGCAAATGCTATCTTGTTAAGTTAAAATATTTTCAGATACATTTGCAAGGGAGTGAATTAAATTGCCACTCAGACTCTACGACAATTACCTTAAAAGTTTCATAACAGACGAAGAAATCCGGGGTATGCAGGCCGAGGTTACGGCCGCGCATGAACTCTTGCATTCAGGCAAGGGCCCCGGAAATGATTTTATCGGTTGGGTAAATCTTCCTGTTGATTACGACAAGGAGGAGTTTGCCCGTATAAAGGTCGCCGCCGAGAAGATTAAGAAGAATTCCGA
The DNA here is from genome assembly GCA_017538005.1 of Clostridia bacterium. Lineage (GTDB taxonomy): Bacteria > Bacillota > Clostridia > Oscillospirales > Acutalibacteraceae > UBA1227. The sequence goes on from JAFYJR010000088.1 coordinate 4,298, forward strand.
AGTACTGATTGTTATAGGCATCGGCGGTTCATATCTCGGTGCCCGCGCGGCCATAGAGTTTTGCAAATCCCAGAACTACAACCTTCTCTGTAAGGATACCCCGCAGATTTTCTTTGCGGGCAACACCATAAGTTCCACTGCTTTAAACGAAGTCATCGATCTTGTTGACGGCAAGGACTTTTCCGTAAATGTCATCTCAAAGTCGGGAACCACCACGGAGCCCGCCATAGCTTTCCGTGTCTTCCGTGAACTTGTCGTTGAAAAGTACGGTGAAGATGGCGCGAAGGATCACATTTTCGTCACCACTGATAAAGCCCGCGGTACTTTGAAAGCCCTCGCCGACGAGGTCGGATACGAGACTTTCGTAGTACCTGATGATGTCGGCGGAAGATATTCCGTACTTACCGCTGTAGGCCTTCTGCCTATAGCCGTTGCGGGTATAGATATTGACGCCCTTATGAAAGGCGCGCAGGATGCCCGCGAAGCTTTCCGAAATCCGTCTATAGACGGGAACGACTGCTATAAGTACGCGGCCATCCGAAATGTACTTGCCCGCAAGGGAAAGACCGTTGAGATGATGGTCTCATACGAGCCCTCATACACCATGATGAACGAGTGGTTCAAGCAGCTTTACGGCGAGTCCGAAGGTAAGGACGGCAAGGGACTTTTCCCGGCATCTGCCATCTTTTCCACTGACCTTCACTCGCTCGGTCAGTATATTCAGGACGGTCAGCGAATGCTCTTTGAGACCGTCGTAACTTTCAGGAAACCAAGCCGTGAATATGTCATAAAGGAAGACGCGGCAAATGTTGACGGATTGAACTTCCTCGCCGGCCGCGGTGTATCGTTTGTCAACCGCAAGGCCTTTGAAGGCACCGTACTTGCGCACAATGACGGCGGCGTTCCGAACATAGTTCTTGAGGCGGAGACCATGAACGAGTACGAACTCGGCTACATGATTTACTTCTTCGAAAAGGCCTGTGCCATCTCCGGTTACATCCTCGGGGTAAATCCTTTCGATCAGCCGGGCGTTGAGAGCTACAAGAAGAATATGTTCGCCCTGCTCGGCAAACCGGGCTATGAGAGCGAAAAAGAGGCTCTCGAAAAGAGACTTGGACTTTAACGAAATTCAAATATATTTTCAGGGAGGTCGATACACATGGTATCACTTATCATCGGTCGCAAAGGCACCGGAAAAACAAAACATCTCATCGAGGAGGTAAATGCCGCACGTGACGCCTCTATAGGCAATGTTATCTGCGTTGAAAAAGGCAACAAACTCCGTTACGACATCAAACTTACCGTACGCCTTGTCTCAGCCGAGGAATTCTCCATCTCAGGTTATGACGCATACTACGGTTTCCTCGCGGGAATGTGCGCGGACGATTCCGACATAACTGACATTCTCTGCGACGGCACTTTAAAGATCGGCGGACCTATAGGTCCCGAGTTCCTGGAATTCTTCAGAAAGGTTTCGAAACTTGCCGAAGCCACTGATACGAAATTCGTATTTACCATCTCCGCGGATGAGTCGGAACTCCCCGCTGAAATCTTCGATTTCTGCAAGAAAATTTAACGATGAAATAAAGGGGCGGAGGGGCTTTCCCTCCGCCTTAAAATTTTGTTGACAAAGTTTATTTATAATATTATAATTCACTATGCGCGCAAAGGCGGTGACTTCATGCTTGAGATAAATCTGGAGCCTCTGTTTAACGGAG
>JAFYJR010000011.1 GCA_017538005.1 Clostridia bacterium
GTCACATTCTCCGTCACGGGCGACGGCTTCCTCTACAACATGGTTCGCATAATGGTCGGGACTTTGCTCTTCGTAAACGAAGGCAAAATCGACGCGGATGACATACCGCGGATTATTGAAAACAAAGACCGCAAGGCCGCGGGAAAAACCGCCCCTGCATGCGGACTCTACTTAAACAAAGTATTCTACGGAGGTGAGACAATTGGCTGAGAAAAAGAAAATCAAGCTCACAAGAGGCATGGTTATCGCCATCAGAGTGGTCATAGTGCTCGTCATAGCGGTAATTCTGGCCCTCATGGCCGCCGAGCGTCTCAACATCGCCTCCATGACAGACATAAACGACAGCATACGCAGTTTCACATCGGGACTGAATCCCGGCAAGGGATATCCGTACAAGATAAACTCAAGTTCGGTTTGTGACATTACTGTCTTAAACGGCGACCTTCATATCCTGACGGACCACCAGACGCTCTCTCTTGACTCCACCGCCAAGGAGATAAAGGATTCGTCCCACACATATTCAAAGCCCGCCATGAGCACGAGAGGCAGCAAGGCGATAGTCTACAACAGAAACGATACGCGCTACAGGGTCGAAAATAGAACCGACATACTGTTCTCGGGAGAGACTGCGGAGGATGAAAAGATAATCACCGCAGCCTTAGGCGCGAAGGGAAATATCGCTCTCGCAACATTCTCGGCTGACTGTACATCAAAACTCATGGTTTACGGCAGCACCTACAAGAAGATGATATTTTCATGGAACTGCGCACAGGACAGTATCACATCCGTTGATCTCTCCGATAACGGCAAATACGCCGTCGTATCGGTCGTGGGCGCCAGGGACGGAGAGATATATTCCAAAGTTGTAATCTTCGATTTCGAATACGCGGAGCCGAAGGCAGAGTATGAATATCCCGGCACTGCGATGCTTGCCGTTCACTTCTCAAAGAATGACAATGTAGTTGCCGTGGGCGACAATCTTACATCGCTCATCAAGGGCTTCAAAAAGGAAGAAAACATCAACTACGAGTCGTCAACTCTTTCAAACTTCGCGTTCTCGGAGGACGGATATTTTGCGCTCGTTCTCTCGGAGCACGGCAGCACAAATAATCAGCTGCTCTACTGTTACTCTCCGAATCTCTCGAAGGCATTCGACAAGAAGTATGAGTCGGAAGTAAAATCCGTGTTTGTCTATAAAGGACATATCTCGCTCCTGTTCGGCGATGAGGTAATCGTCCTGAAGACAAACGGCGGCACGTACAGGAAGTACAAGGCCGGAAATACCGCAATAGCGGTATATAACGCAGGAAACAGAACGTATCTCTACTCTTCGGGTGAGATAAGCAAGTGCAAATAGATAGGAGACAGTTATGGGTAAACTTACAAGTGTCGATACTCTGAAAGCGCAATTTGAGGATATGGGCAAGGATGCCTGGACCATCCCGAATCTGCTCTCGCTGCTCAGAATTATCGCAATTCCTTTCTTCGTATATTTCTTTGTGACGAAGAAGTATCTCATTGCCGTAATTATTATTTTTATCTCCGGCATGACGGATCTCTTTGACGGAAAGATCGCGAGACATTTCAATCAGATCAGCAAACTCGGAAAGCTTCTGGATCCCGCCGCGGACAAGCTGACTCAGATAGCGGTGACCATCGTCTATTTCAACGAGTTCCGTCAGTCCGAGGATAAGGCGCTGAGAATGTTCTCATATGTCTTCCTGCTCTTTATCCTGAAAGAACTCGCCATGATAGTGGGAAGTTTCATACTGCTCTCGATGGACATAGTCCCGCAGGCCGCCATAATCTACGGCAAGGTGGCGACAGTGACCTTCTACCTGGTAATGGGATTCCTGATGCTCTTCGCGCCGTCATTCGGAGCGTTTTCAAAGTTCTTTACATTGCCGTCATGGCTTTTGATGACTCTTGTCATAATAACCGCAATAATCACGTTCGTGGCCCTGTTCTCGTATGTACCTGACCTGGTAAAGAGAATCAAGGCAAGGAAAGCAGAGGAAAAGTAATTTATGAAACAAATGTTATGTTGCAGATGCAAGAAGAACCCCGCGGTTGTTTTTGTGTCGAAGATAGACGGACCGGAAGGCTCACCGCAGGGTGAACCCCAGGGCTATTGCATAAAATGCGCAATGGAGCTCGACATAGGCCCAGTCAAGCAGATGATGGACAAGATGGGTATCAATCCCGCTGACATCGACAGTATTTCAGAACAGTTCAGCAATATGATGGGCTTTAATGATGATGCCGACGACTTCGAAGAGGGCGGCTCTCCGGCCATGCCCGACCTCGGCAGCCTCTTCGGGGCTCTCGGCAATTTCGGCAAGAATGCCGAGACTGACGAGCCCGAGACCGAAGAGGAAGAGGAGGGCAAGAAGAGACGCCGCAGAAAGAAAGGCGAGAAGGGCGACAGAAAGAAACGCCGCTATCTCGGTACTTACTGTACGGATCTCACCGAAAAAGCGCGCGACGGCAAACTCGACCGTATAGTCGGACGCGATCAGGAGATCGCGCGCGCCATTCAGATACTTTGCCGTCGCTCAAAGAACAATCCCTGTCTTATAGGTGAACCCGGCGTAGGTAAAACTGCCATAGCCGAGGGCCTTGCGCTGCGCATTGCCGCGGGCGATGTGCCGGCGAAGCTCCGTGACAAGGAAATACATCTCTTGGACCTCACTGCGCTCGTCGCCGGCACGCAGTTCCGCGGCCAGTTCGAGAGCCGTATCAAGGGCCTCGTTGAAGAGGTAAAGAACGAGGGCAATATCATCCTCTTTATCGATGAGGTACATAACCTCGTCGGCACGGGTGATGCCGAAGGTACTATGAACGCCGCAAATATCTTAAAACCTGCTCTGTCACGCGGAGAGATTCAAGTTATCGGCGCGACTACATTCAACGAATACAGAAAACACATAGAAAAGGATGCCGCTCTTGAGCGACGCTTCCAGCCGATAAAGGTTGAGGAGCCGTCTATAGAACAGACCTATGAGGTCCTGCTCGGCATCAAGGAATACTATGAAAACTTCCACAGGGTACAGATCTCCGACAGTCTGGTTCACAGGGCGGTTGTACTCTCCGAGAGATACATTACCGACCGTTTCCTTCCCGACAAGGCGATAGACCTTCTTGACGAGGCCTGCACATGCGCGAATCTCAGAAACAAAGCTATTTCCGAAGCTGAGATAAAGGAAAAGGAACTCGAAGATATCAAGGCGGACCTTGAGGAACTCGAGGCCGAGACGGAGAATCCCGACTACGAGGAACAGGCGAAGATAAAGGCGGAGATTCTCTCTGTTGAGAAGGAACTTCCCGCGCTTCAGGAAGCAGCGAAGGATAATCAGGTGCTTGAGGAGGACCTCGCGAAGGTCATCCAGCTCTGGACAGGTATCCCCGCGACAAAAGTCATAGAATCTGACCTCACGAAACTTGCTCACCTTGAGGAACACCTGAAGGAACATGTCAAAGGACAGGATGAAGCCGTTGCTGCGGTTGCCGCGGCGGTTAAGCGTTCCCGCATTCAGATCAACACGAGAAGACGCCCCGCGTCCTTTATCTTTGTAGGTCCTACGGGCGTAGGTAAGACGGAACTTGTAAAACAGCTCTCACTTGAACTCTTTGACACGCCCGAGACGCTCATCCGTCTTGACATGTCTGAGTTCATGGAGAAGCACAGCGTCTCGCGCATCATCGGTTCGCCTCCGGGCTACGTCGGCTACGACGAAGCCGGTCAGCTCACCGAGAAGGTACGCCGCAAGCCGTATTCCGTCATCCTCTTTGACGAGATAGAAAAGGCCCATCCCGATGTCATGAATATCCTTCTTCAGATACTTGACGAGGGTAAGATAAATGACGCGCAGGGCAGAACCATAAACTTTGAGAACACCGTCATCATAATGACCTCCAACGCGGGCTCTGAGCGCAAGGAAAACGCTCTGGGCTTCGGCAAGGCTCAGAATGAGGCGAACAAGGACAAGGCCATGAAGGCCCTCAAGGACTTCCTGAGACCCGAGTTTATCGGCCGAGTCGATGAAGTTGTATTCTTCAACGATCTCACCGAGGAGAACTATGAGGAGATAGCCGTTCTCATGCTGAACGAGCTTAAAGAGCCGCTTAAAGATAAGGCAATAGAGCTCGAGTGGACCGAGGATGTCCCGAAGACGATAGTCTCCAAAATGGACTCCGGCGTACGCGGTGCCCGTGACCTTCGAAACGTCATCAGACGCAACATTGAGGACCGTATCGCGGACATCATCATAGACGCCGACGGCACCCCCGTAACACGCATAAATGTGTCTGTTTCGGACGGTGAACTGGTCGTAAAAAGCGCTTGATTTTCGGCGGTGGGTATGTTATCATATTCACCGTCGCAAAGATGCGGGTGTAGTTCAATGGTAGAATCCCAGCCTTCCAAGCTGGTTGTGTGGGTTCGATTCCCATCACCCGCTCCATTGACACGCGCTGATAGCTCAGCTGGATAGAGCATCTGCCTTCTAAGCAGAGGGTCGGGGGTTCGAGTCCCTTTCAGCGTGCCATATGGTGGGTATAGCGTAGTTGGTTAACGCGCCAGTTTGTGGCACTGGAGACCATCGGTTCGAATCCGATTATCCACCCCAGAAACCAAAAGGCGGCCTTAAAAGCCGCCTTATTTTAATACACGGGGATGTCGCCAAGTGGTAAGGCAACGGACTTTGACTCCGTCACTCGTAGGTTCAAATCCTGCCATCCCTGCCAGACAAAAGAGCCGGGTATTAAACTTGGCTCTTTTGTCTTTTTTATGGTATAATATTCAGGTAATTTTTAAGATAAGAGGTAAGTCATGGATACAGTTGAACTGCTTCGGAAACTTACGGCGTCATGCGGCGTCTCGGGCCTCGAAAACGGGGCCGCGGCGGTGGCAAAGGAGTTGCTGTCGCCGTATGTCGACAGCGTTGAAACAGACCGCCGCGGCAATGTCGTCGGCACCGTCTCGGGTGCCGGCCCGAAAATACTTCTGGACGCGCATCTTGACCAGGTGGGCTTTATCGTGACGTCCCTGTCCGACCGCGGATTTGTTAAGTTTGACAGATGCGGCGGCACGGATCCGCGCGTAATGTCCGCTTTGCCCGTCATTATCATGGGCAAAGAGCCGGTTTACGGCGTCATATCCTCAGTCCCGCCGCACCTTCAGTCGGACGACGATGAAGGCAAGGTAAAAGCGGCAAAGGACCTCGCCATAGACACGGGTCTTTCAAAAGAAAAGCTTGAAGAACTTGTCTCACAGGGCGACAGGGTATGTTTTGTACCTCAGTTTGACAAGCTTCTGGGTGACGAAATATGCTCAAATTCCCTTGATGACAGGGCCGGTATAGCCATACTTATAAGAACGCTTGAAATCCTTAAGGATAAGGGTGTTAAACCCAATCTCACAGTCACTTTCTCTGTGCAGGAAGAAGTGGGCGGCGGCGCCGTAAACTGCGCTGCTTTCAAGGCCGACGTCGATATGGCGATAGCCGTAGATGTAAGCTTTGCCCGCACTCCCGGATGCAAAGAGGAAGAGGCCGGCGTTATCGCGAAGGGTCCGATGATCGGCACCGCTCCGTGCCTTGATCACGAGATGTTTGAGGACCTGAAGCGCCTTGCGAAAGACAATGACATACCTTACCAGATTGAAGTAATGAACAGAGTCACCGGAACCCATGCCGATGACATCACGGTCGTCAGGGAGGGCATAAGAACAGGCCTTGTTTCATTGCCGCTCAAATTTATGCATACACCTGTTGAGGTTATAGATACGAAGGATATTGAATTCTGCGCGAAACTCATCGCCGCGTTTGTGGAGGAGAAGGTAAAATGATTGATCTCATAAAAGAACTCTCCGCGGTGCAGGGTCCCTCCGGCAGAGAGGAAAAAATCCGCGAACTGATAATTTCAAAACTTCCCGACGATGTCACTTATTCAGTCGACAATCTCGGCAATTTAATCGTTCATAAGAAAGGCGCGAAGACGCCTGAAAAGAAGCTGATGATGTGCGCCCATATGGACGAAGTGGGCCTTATCATCACATACATCACCGATGACGGACTCTTAAAGTTCAACGAGATAGGCGGCATAGACCCCGCAGTGCTCGTCGGACGCAGAGTTGTTCTGGAAAGCGGTGTGAAGGGCGTCATAGCCTTAAAGCACATTCATCTCACGGAGAAGGCCGAGCAGGAAAAGCTTCCGAAGATGACCGAGATGCACATCGACATCGGCGCTCATACGAAGGAAGAGGCTGAAAAGTATGTCTCGCTCGGTTCGTTCGCCACGTTTGATTCTGACTTTGTCGAGTTCGGTGACAACTCTGTCAAGGCAAAGGCTCTCGATGACCGCGTCGGATGCGCTCTCTTGCTGAAGCTCATAAACTCTGACCTGCCTGTTGATGTCGACTTTGCTTTTGACACACAGGAGGAGGTGGGTGCCATAGGCGCTTACGCCGCGGCTTTCGGCATCAAGCCGGAGGTTTGCGTTGTTGTTGAATCCACGACCGCGGGCGATATAGACGGAGTCGAAGGCGACAAGCGCGCCTGCCTTCTGGGCGAAGGCGCCGTAGTCTCATATATGGACCGCGGTACGGTCTACGACAACGAGCTTTATCGCGAAACCATGGAACTTGCAAAGAATAAGGGCATAAAAGCCCAGACAAAGACCCTTGTCGCGGGCGGCAACGACGCGAGGTCGGTCAAGGTCACGGGCGAGGGCGCGCGCGTCATCGCCGTCTCCGTGCCGACAAGATATCTTCATTCGCCGTCATGCGTTATGAAAAAGGAGGACATAAAGGCCACTCTTGATCTTCTGGAGGCCTTTATCGAAAACTATGCTTAATGAAATCTACGGGCCTTTAAAAAGCGGCACCGACATACGCGGCACCGCCGCCGAGGGCGTGCCGGGTGAAGATGTAAATCTTACCGATGAGGTTCTGACAGCCATTGCCTACGGCTTTGCCGCGTGGCTCTAGGAGAATGTTGCGCCGTCATACGGTGAGCTTTATACTGTCGCAGTCGGACACGATTCCCGTGTCTCGGCCGAGCGTATAAAAGCTGCAGTTGTGCCGGCGCTCCTGGACTGCGGTATCAGCGTAAAGGACTGCGGCCTCGCTTCAACTCCGGCCATGTTCATGACAACAGTTGACTTCGAGTGCGACGCATCGATTGAGATCACCGCGTCTCATCATCCCTGGAACAAGAACGGTCTCAAGTTCTTCACCAGGAAGGGAGGCCTTGAGGGCTCTGACATAGAGGCGATTCTGACAAATGCACAGTACGATGTTAAACCCGACATTCCCGATGATATGCCGAACGGGGAGTACACCGAAGAAAACTATATGAATATCTATGCCCAGACGCTTCGCGAGAAGATCTGTGCCGATGTGAATTCCGATGACTATGCGCGTCCTCTGCGCGGCTTTAAGATAGTTGTGGATGCCGGCAACGGTGTGGGTGGATTCTATGCCGAAAAGGTCTTGGCACCGCTCGGGGCGGACGTAGAGGGCAGTCAGTTCCTGGAACCGGACGGCATGTTCCCGAACCATGTTCCGAATCCCGAAAATCCCGCAGCCATGGCCGCCATTCAGAAAGCAGTCATTGAAAATCACGCCGATCTCGGTGTTATCTTTGACACCGATGTTGACCGCGCCGCGTGCGTTGCGGCCTCGGGCGAGGAGATTAACCGCAACGCGCTGATAGCGCTTGCGTCCGTCATCGCCCTCGAGGGCAACGAAGGCGGCACTATAGTCACGGACTCGGTAACGAGTTCCGGCCTCAAGAAGTTTTTGGAAGAGGATCTCGGCGCTAAGCATCACCGCTTCAAGAGAGGATACAAGAACGTCATTAATGAGGCAAAACGCCTAAACCGTGAGGAGTGCGTCAACTCACCGCTTGCCATAGAAACTTCCGGTCACGCTGCCATGCGTGAGAACTACTTCCTCGACGACGGCGCTTATCTCATTACAAAGATAATCATCAAAGCCGCCCAGCTGAAGAAAGAGGACAGGACTCTGGACTCTCTGATAGAAAACCTGAAACAGCCGGTTGAAGCGGGAGAGTACAGGATTAAGATTCTTGATCCCGATTTCAAGGCATACGGTATGAAGGTCCTCGAGGACTTTGAGGCATGGCTTCGGGAGAACGATGCCTATGAGGTCGCAAATGACAGCTTTGAGGGTGTGCGCGCGACCAAGACGGAGGCGGAGGGCTGGATGCTTCTCAGACTTTCCGTGCATGACCCGATACTTCCGCTTAACATAGAAACAGACAAAGAGGGTTCTCTCACTGAACTGAAGAGTGACGCGAGAGGCTTCCTCTCAAGATATGAAATGCTTGATATTTCAGCGCTTTTGAACTGATGAAGAGTGACAATCTTTTGAAACTTGAACAGACAATAAAAAATACCGCCAAAGACGGAAAGATGGCTTTGGCGTATTCCGGCGGCGTGGACAGTTCCATCCTCCTTGCGGTCGCAAGGGGAGCAGGGATTGATGTCCTGCCGCTCACTTTTGATATTTTGAAGGCCCGCGAGATACCGCAGGTACGGAATAATTCAAGAGAACGCTGCTACTTCTGCAAAAAACTTATGATGACTTCCTTTAAGGCCGAGGCGGCAGAAAAGGGGTACGAAGTGCTCTGCGACGGCACGAACGCGGACGACAGAAAACAGTATCGTCCGGGGTTTAAGGCGCTTGCCGAGCTGGGCGTGCGAAGTCCCATAGCCGAGGCCGGTCTGACCAAGGAGGAACTCCGTGAAATCGGAAGGGAACTCGGTCTTCCCGTTGCCGACAAGCCGAGCTCACCCTGTCTTCTGACCCGTTTTCCGTATAACACCTGTGTCTCGGAAGAGATGCTTAAAGCGGTCAGCGCCGCCGAAGACATTGTCAAAACTGCCGGCCATCCGGCCTGCCGCGTAAGGGTCTTCGGCACCGAAGCAAAAATTGAAGTGCCAAAGGAAGAACTTCCTCTGACACTTGAGACAAATGAAATATTATCCGTTTTAAAACCTATAGGCATTGAGACCGTGACGGTTGATCCGAAGGGTCTCCGCTCAGGTACGATGGATGAATGAAAGAATTGACTCGTCGTTTTCGTCGGCGAGTTTTTTCATGTCCTCGTACTCGGGACAGATCTTTTCTACATCGCCATAGGTAAATTTATTTGCTTTTACGGGACCGTATGCCGTGTCTATTGTTGTCGGCTCGCGGTCCATTATTATTCTGTCGAGTTCCTGTCTGCGCATGCCTACCGCGGTTGTGTGCCTGAAAATGATGTTTACCGCAGCTTCTTCCTGCTCGGGCTTTACCATCACCGAAAGTGAGTAAGCCGGGCGGGATTTTTTCATGAAGATGGGGGAATACCAGGCGTCTTTCACACCCGCTTCAAAGAGCTTGTCCAGAGTATAGCCGAGAGCCTCACCTGAGCAGTCGTCGATGTTTGTTTCAAGAAGTATGATTTTATCTTTCATCTTTGCCACCTTCAACCATTGCGTTTATCTGAGCGGCGCTGTAACCCGCGCCGAATCCGTTGTCTATGTTTACGATGCTGGTGCCCGCGGCGCAGGAGTTAATCATTGCGAGGAGGGCGGATAGTCCCTCAAAATTCGCTCCGTAACCCACTGAAGTCGGAACTGCTATGACGGGAACGGTCACCAGACCGCCTATGACGGTGCAGAGAGCCCCTTCCATACCCGCGACGGCAACAATTGCGTTTGCCTGTCTTATCTCGTCTATACGGTCGAGGAGGCGATGTAAACCGGCCACACCCACATCGTAGAATTTCTCGACATTGGCTCCGCACATCCAGGCTGTAACAGCCGCTTCGTCGGCGACAGGGATGTCGGTTGTGCCGGCAGAGCAGATTGCGACCTTGCCGACAAGTTTTTCGGGCTCGCCGACGGTTATGCAGCGCGCGTGCTCATGCCAGACGGCGTCGGGCAAAGCCGCTTTGACCGCCTCGTACTGTTCCTCGCTCGCGCGCGTGCCGAGTACCAGGCCGTTGTTCTCATAGAGTTTTTTGAATATTTCGACACAGTGGTCGAGTTTCTTGCCCTGACAGAATACGACTTCCGGAAATCCGGTGCGTCTCTTTCTGTCCAGGTCGAGGCAGGCGAAATCGCCCACTGTTTCATACGCTTTATCAGACATGAGCTTCTCCTAATCCAGGATGTAGATACCGGACGTCAGGACTACAACTTCCTTACCCGCGACACGCATATAGCGGAGGACGGGTTCCTCAAATTTCTTGTAGTCTGTCGTCACATAGTTTTTAAGCGAGATTTTCTTTATCGCTCTTGAGTTTTTGCAGCAGACATAGAGATCGTTGCCTATACGGCTGACGGACATCGGACGGCCTATGTCGGTCGTCGAGGCACCGCCGATACGGAAATCTATCCGCTGCAGTTTCTTCGAATAACGGACAACCGCGTTCTGGTCGGGGACGCAGCACCAGATGCTCTGGTCCTCGGGAGCGCAGCTTCTGATGGGAGAGTCGTGGTATGAGAGGTCTCCGGTGAAGATGAGTGTTCCGTTGTAGTCAAAAATACCGATTTCACCCGTAGGGTATACGACATTTATAAACCCTTCAGGTCCCTCGCAGACGGTACAGGTCAGATAGTCCTTTACCTGCTGCACTATTTCGACATATCCGTGTCCGAATTTGTACTGCGCATAGAAGTTGCGCTTAACCTTCTGAACTTTATGCGTGGTGAAATTGAAGAAACGGAATGCCACTTTGATTCTTCCGCGCTCGTCACGGCCGTCCGGAATGGCTATTACGAAGCCTTCGGGATGGGGGATGATGTCGAGCGGCGTGTTGCTCATTAATTGTTTCATTCTGCGTTAATCACCTGATAGCAAAGTGTCATGAGGCTGTCGTTGAAGTGAACGTTCTCAACGACGGCACGCGGATATTTTTCATTTATGTTGTAGTGTGAGAAGTTCCAGAAACCTCTTATGCCGCAGTCAATGTAGAGCGGCACATTTTCGGCTGCCTCAGCATAGGGGATGCAGAGGATGGCGACATCTACGCCGTTCTCCTTGCAGAAGTCCTCTATGTCGGAAGCGGGACGGATGGGGAGGCCGCGAAGGACCTGTCCCGCGAGAGCTTCGTTCTTGTCAAAGATACCTATGAGGTTGAAGCCTCTCTGTTCAAACTCAATCTGAACAGCGAGCGCGCGGCCGAGATTGCCGGCGCCGATGAGTATGGTCTTGAGACCGGCGTCGACGCCCAAAATCTTGCCGATTTCGGTCTGGAGGCTTTCGATGTTATAGCCGTAGCCCTGCTGACCGAATCCGCCGAAGCAGTTCAAGTCCTGACGGATCTGAGAGGCCGACAGACCCATTCTGTCAGCGAGCTCGCGGCTTGATATTCTGACCATGCCCGCATTCTTTAAAATACCGAGGAAACGGTAATAGCGGGGAAGTCTTTTGATGACTGAAATGGAAATATACTTTGAACTCATAGTGCATCTCCTTAAGCTTCAAGCGACTTTACCGTCTGCATGACATAGTCGCCGAATTCTTCGCAGGAAGCGCCGTCGCTTCTGCCTGTGATGGTTATCTTTTTCTCTGTCTCGAGACAGATATTCATTGCCTTTGAAAGTAAGTCTGCCTTGTCGGCATAGCCGATGTGGCGGAGCAGCATTTCGGCGGCCTTGAACATCGAGGCCGGGTTTGCGTACGCGCCGTCGCCGCGCTCAATCATACGCGGCGCGGAGCCGTGGATGGCCTCGAACATGGCATAGCGGTCGCCGATGTTTGCGGAGCCCGCTGTGCCTACGCCGCCCTGAATCTGCGCGGCCTCGTCGGTGATGATGTCACCGTAGAGGTTGGGCAGAACGAAGACCTGGAACTCGCTGCGGCGCGCCTCGTTCACGAGGTTTGCAGTCATTATGTCTATGTACCAGTCCTCGGCTTCTATCTCCGGATACTCTGCCGCAATCTCGTGGGCGAGAGCGGAGAATTTGCCGTCGGTCTTTTTCATGATATTGGCCTTTGTGACTATCGCGAGTTTTGTTTTGCCGTTTGCTCTCGCGTACTCGCAGGCCGCGCGGACAATACGCTTTGTTCCGAGGTCAGTGGTGACCTTAAAGTCGAAAGCGAGCTTGCCGGGGATGTCTATTCCTTTGGAGCCGAGCACATATTCGCCCTCGGTGTTCTCACGGAAGAAAATCCAGTCGATGTTCTCTGCGGGAACCTGTACGGGACGGACATTGGCATAGAGGTCAAGTTCGCGGCGCATAGCGACATTCGCGCTCTCCATTGTTCCGCCTTTGGGTGTGGTCGTAGGGCCTTTTAAAATCACCGGGCACTCCTTGAGTTTTGCGAGTACATCGTCCGGTATCGGTTTGCCGCAGGCCTCTCGGTTTTCTATGGTGAGGCCGTCGATTACCTCAAATTTGATTTTTCCTGATTTTACTTCGTCTTCCAGAAGGAAGGAGAGTAGACGCATGGCCTCTTTCGTGATTATCGGGCCTATGCCGTCGCCGCCGCAGATGCCTATCTTTATCTCGGGCATTGACGCAAAGTCCGTCTTGCCGGCATCCGCGGCCATTCTGTCGCAGCGCTCGAGCTGCTCATTCAGAAGGCCTCTGAAATGCTCTACAGCAGATTCAATGTAATCCATTATTTCTGTCCTTTCGTGTATTGGAGAAGGTCGCCTGCTTTTAAGATGTCCTTCTGTCTGTCAGTGAATACTCCGACAAGAGGTATTTCGATGTTCTTTGTCAAGTCAACGAGTCTGAACTCGCCGGAATCGAGAGATGAGAAGACATCTTTCAAAACAAGGTCGTCGCCCTGATCAATCCTGTCATAGTCCGCGGGGTCTTTAAATGTAAGAGGCATGATGCCCGCGTTTATGAGATTTGCGGCGTGAATACGCGCGAAACTCTTTGTTATAACGGCTTTTATGCCGAGATAGAGCGGAACGAGAGCGGCGTGCTCACGGGATGAACCCTGGCCGTAGTTTGCTCCGCCGATGATGAATCCCTTTCCCGCGGCTTTGCAGTTTTCGGCAAAGTGCTCGTCACACTGTCTGAAACAGAACTGTGAGAGATAGGGGATGTTTGAGCGATAGGGAAGAATTTTCGCGCCGGCCGGCATAATATGGTCGGTGGTGATGTTATCGCCGACTTTAAGTATCGCCGGCGCGGAGATTTCATCGGTGAGTTTGTTTGACTCGGGGAACGGTTTGATGTTCGGACCATATATTACTTCAATCGAGTCTGCCTCGGAAGGTGAGGCAGGAAGCTCAATCATATTGTCGTTGACATAAAATGCCGAAGGCATAACTATCTTCAGCGGCTCGCCCAAAGTGCGGGGATCCGTGAGAACGCCGGAGAGAGCTGATGCCGCGGCGGTCTCGGGACTTACGAGGTAGATGCCGGCATCGGCTGTGCCCGAGCGGCCCTCGAAGTTTCTGTTGAATGTCCGAAGCGATATGCCTGCCGAGTTCGGCGACTGGCCCATACCTATGCAGGGGCCGCAGGCGGACTCGAGCACGCGCGCGCCGGCGTCGATGATATCAGTCAACGCGCCGCACGCGGCGAGCATTGAAAGTACCTGTTTTGAGCCGGGCGCTATCGCGAGACTGACATTCGGAGCGACTTTCTTGCCTTTAAGAATGGCCGCCACTTTCAGCATGTCCGAAAGTGAGGAATTGGTGCAGGAGCCGATGCAGACCTGATCGACTTTTATCTGACCGATATCTGCGACTTTCTTTACGTTGTCGGGCATGTGAGGCATGGCTGCCATCGGCTCAAGCGCTGACAGGTCGATATCTATAACTTCGTCGTATACGGCATCCTCGTCAGCGCTAAGCTCGGCGTAATCCGCGCCTCTGCCTTGTGCCTCGAGGAAAGCCCTTGTAACTTCGTCTGACGGAAAGATGGAAGTGGTTGCGCCGAGCTCTGCACCCATATTTGTAATTGTGGCGCGCTCGGGAACAGACAGTGTCTTAACACCGGGGCCCTGATACTCGATTATCTTGCCCACGCCGCCTTTGACGCTCATGATTCTCAAAACTTCAAGAATGACATCTTTGGCAGCAACATAAGGGGAGAGGGAGCCGGTAAGATTTATCTTTACCATCTTCGGCATGGTGATGTAGTACTCGCCGCCGCCCATGGCAACAGCGACATCAAGACCGCCCGCGCCCATCGCGAGCATGCCGATACCGCCGCCTGTGGGCGTATGGCTGTCCGAGCCGATGAGCGTCTTGCCCGGTACACCGAATCTCTCGAGGTGTACCTGATGGCAGATGCCGTTGCCCGGGCGCGAAAAACGAACGCCTCTCTTCTTGCACACGCTCTGGATGAAGCGGTGGTCGTCGGCGTTCTCAAATCCCGTCTGAAGGGTATTGTGGTCAATGTAGGCGACAGAGAGCTCTGTCTTTACTCTGTCTATGCCCATGGCCTCAAGTTCAAGGTATGCCATGGTACCCGTCGCGTCCTGTGTGAGGGTCTGGTCAATACGGATTCCGATCTCGTTTCCGGGTATCATTTCACCTGTAACAAGGTGATTTTTGATGATTTTCTGACTTAATGTGTAGCCCAATCCTGTGCGCTCCTTTAACAAACTTGGTAATTTTTTTAACAAACTTCGTTAAATATTATAACAAATTGACTTGTAAAGTCAAATATATAAAAATTACACTATATATTGCGTTTTGTCCTCTTGTCGAGTATAATATATTGAGTATTTTCGATATTATACCCAAAAAGGAGACATATAATGGAGTTCTTAAAAGCCATAGCGCTCGGAGCGGTTCAGGGAGCGACTGAGTTCCTGCCGATTTCCAGCAGCGGACATCTTTCAATACTCCAGCACTTTATGCATTTAAGCGGCGAAGGCTCGCTTGCGCTTACTGTATTTTTACACATAGGTACGCTGATTGCGGTTATCGCCGTGTACTACAAAACATTCTGGGACATGATAAAGGAGATAGGTCGCGCGATAAAGGATCTCTTCACCGGAAAGATTAAGGAACCCAAGACAGAGAACAGACATCTTCTCTATATGTTCATCATATCCTGTCTGCCGCTTCTGCTCGTGGTTCTGCCCATAGGTCATGATATGAAACTCAAGGACCTCGCTGACAAACTCGCGGGCGACGGCGACATAGTCGTCGAGGGCGTAATGCTCCTCATCACGGCGGCGCTCCTTCTCGGCGCGACATATGTCGCAAAGAAAAAGAAGGATGCCCGTGACCGTGTTGAGGCCAAGGACGCCATCCTCGTCGGCGTCGCCCAGCTTTTCGCGGCAATCCTGCCGGGCATCTCGCGTTCAGGCTCGACCATCTCAACCGGTATGCTCTGCGGAGTCGACAAAAACTACATGGTCCGCTATTCCTTCGTGCTCGGCACTCCGGCAGTTCTTGCCGCGAGCCTTTTCGAGATTAAGGATGTACTCGAGGGCGGAGCCATTGCTCTCGACATAGGCCCCGTCATTGTCGGTATCATCGTTGCAGCGGTTGTAGGCGTAGCCTCCATCAAACTTCTTGAGATGCTCGTAAAGACTGATAAATTCAAAATCTTCGGTTACTACTGCCTCGTTGTGGGTCTTGTGGTAATGATACTCGGAATAATCGAAAAATTTTAAGTAGGTGAAATGAATGGCCAATAATCAGAAGAAGGCACCGGCGAAGAAACCGCCTCAGAAAAAGCCTTCTCAGAAGAATACCCAGAACGGAAAAATGTATATCGAGCGTGAGAAGTCACGCAACGCGGCGCGCCAGAGGAATGCCATCATTCTCTTTGCCGTGGCGGTTTTCCTGTTCTGCGTAACGGTAATACCCGGGGGCAATGTATGGGCCGCTCTCCAGAGTGTCCTCTTCGGTCTCTTCGGAATCTGCGCGTTCGCGTGGCCGTTTGTCCTGCTTTATCTCGCGATAATGCTCTCACTCGACAAACCGATAGGAAATCTGAAGTTTACTGTCTCCATTGCGGCGTTTTTCATAGTGCTCTTAAGCGGAGCCGTTTTTATTTTCGGATCAGGCCTTGACATTGTCGATTTCAGGGACTACGGCGACGCGATTAAGGAGGCCTTTACCACCGGTAAAGACTCGCACAACGGCGGCGCCGTAGGCGCAATAATCGGCGGTATTCTGCTCTGGCTTTTCGGCTCAAAGGTACCCGCCGGCATCACCATAGTAATCCTTTGTTTCGTAGCCTTCATGCTTGTGACGGGAACTACATTGGTCGGTCTTTTCAGGGGCGTTGCGGAACCCGTGAAGAAAGGCGGAAAAGTTGCCGCGGATTCGTATGAAA
>JAFYJR010000089.1 GCA_017538005.1 Clostridia bacterium
AAGGAACATGTCGCAGTTGCCTTTTACTTTATAGATTTTGTCGGTATTCAGGACGCCGAGCTCGCGGGCTTCCTTCACGGCGGTGTCAAAGTCCCTGACGCCGTCGCCGAGATGGATCACCGCATCGGCGTCCTTGTTGTCGTAAATTGCGTCAAACACATACTGCCGTTTTCCGTGCGAATCAGACATTACAAGAATTTTCATGGTTTCCTCTTAAAGTTCATTCCAGTATTTCGTGCCCTTTTTCTCAATCCAGATGTTTGCAAGAGCAGTGGCTATGATAAAGAACCACAGGAGCAGTTTTATAAACGTCTCCGCTGTGAGATGGTCTTTTAAAACGAACCAGAACAGCGCTCCGAGGCCGACCACAACAGCCCATCCGCCGAACAGAATTATTGTGACGGGCAAGCTCTGCTTAACGGGAACCGTCTCGTCCTTCCACTCAAGATTTGGCATCAGAAGGTTTAACATGAGTCCGAAAGATGTGATGAAAAGCATATATGCCACTGCCGTCAGACAGGAAAATGCGCTCGTTACGATATCCAGTTTGAAAGCGTAACAGAAGGCAGCCGTAAGAAGCAGGGTGCCCGGAAGACCAACGGCATACTGCAGACGCTTTTTTGACTCAAATATGGCACGTGCGTCAACCGGCATCGATTTTAATATCCAGATACTCTTGCCCTCAAGCGAAATCGAAGGCGCCGTAATGGTCACCATTGAGGCCATGAGAAATACTGCTGCCAGCGGCAGAAGCGGGATCACGGACGACACATCGGGCAGCATGGCAACAAGCGTTTTTGAGGTAATATATCCGCTTATCGTATCCGCCTTTATCATAACGAACACAGCGCCTATTACCATGAGAATTGCTCCCAGACCTGGGTTCAACATATACACAACGCTCTTGGTGAAATGCCTGAGTTCCTTTGAGAAGAGAGCGGAATTCACGCTGCTTGTCTTCACCGACTTTTCCGCGACATACTCGGTCTTCTTCTCTCCCCTGTTTGTCGTCATCAGTTTCAGATAGTTGCGGGAGAGAACAAGATATACCAGCGCGAAAAGTACCGCCGCCGCTGCGGCGAAGCCGAGAAGACAGGATACATCGCCGGTGAAAGCATGGCCGAACTGGTAGACCAGTTTTGCCTTGCCCTTTATGTTCTGAGCGAAAATCTCACCGTTTGCGACAATGTATGACAGATACTTGTTGATTCTGAAGTAGACATAGTAGTAACCGAAAAAGAACAGAAGCGATATTATCACGGTGACGAATGTCTTGTTCCTGAGTCTGTTTGAGATAAGGGCAATTACATATCCGAGTACACAGCAAAGCGCCGAACTGACAAGCCCCAGTACAAAGAACATCAACAGTGAACAGATTACGCTTGAAGCCGTCTGGTCTGCTTTCGTGTAGTAGCAGATAAGTGTCGGCGCATAAAATATTACGCTGAAAACCAAAGACAGAAGAAAGGTTATTAAAACCTTAGTACCAAGCAGTGTCTTCGTATTTATGGGCATTGAGAGCAACAAGTCGTTGTCCTTGGCCTTGTAGAGCAGTGAGAAGGTCAGGAACACACTTCCGAAAAGACCCATAAACGCCGTCATAAGGCCCATCATTATGAAGTAGAACCAGTCCAGGCCTATCGGGAAGAAGGTTTTTCCGAAAAGGGTTGAGATACCAAGTCCGGCCATAAACAGCGAAAACGCAATCAGGAGCCAGAGAGATACAAAAAGGATAACCTTTCCGGGGGACTGTTTCTTTCCTGTTTTTCTGTTCTTTACGAAAAACGAGCCTATCTCCAGAAGATGTTTTTTGAGAAGAAGCTTAAACATCAGGATCCGCTCCTTCATCAACGAGTTCGAGGAATACCTCCTCAAGGGATTCGTCGCCCTTGACTTCTTCCATGGTACCGCACTTTATGAGCTTGCCGCCCTTGATAATTGCGACCTTGTCGCAGAGTTTTTCGGCGACATCGAGAACGTGTGTCGAGAAGAAGATGGCGCCGCCTTCATCACAGACCTCACGCATATACTCCTTGAGGATATGCGCCGCCTTTGGATCAAGTCCTACAAAGGGCTCGTCCATAAGCATATATTTCGGTTTGTGAACCAGAGCCGATATTACGGCGAGTTTCTGCTTCATACCGTGGGAATATGATGATATAAGTTCCGCGAGACTGTTCTCAATCTCAAAAGCGCTTGCGTACTTATGAATTCTCTCCTGACGGTCAGCCTGCGAAACTTCAAAGATATCGGCGATGAAGTTCAGATACTGAATACCGGTCATAAAGTCATAGAGGTCCGGGTTGTCAGGTATGTAAGCAAACATTCTCTTACACTCAAGCGGTGCTTCCTCTATTGACTTTCCGTCAAAAAGGATCTCTCCCTCATCGAACTGAAGGATACCGGTCATAGACTTGAGTGTTGTGGTTTTTCCCGCTCCGTTGTGACCGATGAAAGCGTAGATTTCGCCTGCGTCAATCGAAAGGGAGAGGTTGTCAACGGCGCGTTTGTCACCGTAGATTTTTGTAAGATTTTTTATTTCTATCATACTTTTACACCTTTTTGGCAGAAGTGTCGGAGACATCAACCTCAAGCGGAGCATCAATATCAGTTCCGACATACTTTCCGTCTTTTTTGCGCTGCTTCACACACTCGGTCAGAAGATACTCTATCTGTCCGTTTACGGAACGGAAGTCATCTTCTGCCCAGGCGACAAGCGCATTATAAAGTTTTGGTGACAGGCGCAGAGGGACCTGTTTCTTTTCGTCTGCCATTTTTATACCTCTTGATTAATAAAGGCTGCCGGAGTTTACAATGGGCTGTGCGTCCTTGTTGCCGCAGAGGACAACGAGGAGGTTGGAGACCATGGCTGCCTTTCGCTCATCATCAAGTTTTACCGTGCCGTTCTTATCAAGTCTGTCAAGAGCCATTTCAACCATACCTACGGCGCCGTCAACAATCATCTTACGGGCATCAATTATGGCTGATGCCTGCTGACGCTGAAGCATTACGGCTGCGATTTCCGGAGCGTATGCAAGATATGTGATACGGGCCTCGATAATCTCGATACCTGCCTCATCAACCTTGGACTGAATCTCTTCCTTGATGCGGTTTGCGACAACTTCGGAAGAACCTCTGAGTGAACCTTCGTCGGCAATACCGTCGCCTGTTGTGTCAACGCCGGGAGCTACATCGTACGGATAAAGACGGACGATGTTACGAAGGGCGGAGTCACACTGAAGTGAGAGATATTCTTTATAGTTATCAACATTAAACACTGCCTTTGCGGTGTCTGTGACCTTCCACATAACAGCGATTCCGATCTCAACGGGGTTTCCGAGGCAGTCGTTGATCTTCTGACGGCTGTTGTTGAGTGTCATGATCTTGAGGGAAATCTTCTTTGAATTCGCGCGGGCGGCTGCTGCGGCAGCGTTGTTCGCTGTCGTTACAACCGAGAGTATGTCGCTTGATTCGGAAGCGACGTCACCGCTCTGGTTGAGCTTTGTGCCCGCTGCCGGGTTGAAGCCCGCGCAGAAGGGATTTACAAAGTAGAATCCGTCTTCTTTAATAGTACCTTTATACTTACCGAAAAGTGTAAGTACGAGCGCTTCCTGAGGTTTCAGAACCTTGAGACCGATCCAGAGGAACCAGCCGCAGCAGAGGTAGATAATTGCAAGTACCGCAACAATTGAACCTATGGCGCTGCCGGAAGCAAGACCTACGATTGCGAGAGGGGCCGCTACGATATAACCCAGTATTGAAAGTATTAATACGAGCATACCGTTCTTTCTGGTTGTGTAAATTTTTTCAGACATAAAAAATAACCTCCTATTGTTCTGATATCAAAATGATATCACACTGATAGGAGGTTGTCAACTATTTTCCTTTTTTCTCTTCCCGCTCGCGTATTACGAAACGGGTAGGTGTACCTTCAAGGCCGAAGACCTCGCGGATCTGGTTGTCCAGATAACGCTGGTAGCTGTAGTGGAAGAGGTCCGCGCGGTTTACGAAGCAGACGAACGTCGGCGGACGCGTTGACGCCTGCGTCATATAGTA
>JAFYJR010000090.1 GCA_017538005.1 Clostridia bacterium
AGGTCATTGAGCTCAAAGAGAGTCTCCATCTGACGGCGACAGCCCGGGGCCGCCTCGTCCATGGAATCGATAAATCCCTGCCGAGTAGCTTTTATCTTGTGGTCATAACCGTCTTTGCCTTTGCAGATTACACGGTAGAGGTAGTCCTCTTTCAAAAAGTCGGTTTTTACTCCGAGGTCGCGGTAGATGTGGACCATAGACCGCATTTTCGGATGGGTTGAATCGGCGCAGAGTTCGTGCAGCGACGGTTCAAATTCGAACCGTCCACGCACGAAACTCGTGGCGCAGCCGCCGGGCAGGTTGTGCTTTTCAAGCACAAGAACCGAGAGTCCGGCTTTTGCGCACGTCGCGGCGGCACAGAGGCCGCCGTTGCCTGCGCCTACGACAATTACATCATAGTTGTTCATCGTTTACTCCTTATTTCGGCAGCCTGTGCTGGAAGAGCCAGTCATATGCCTTGGCCCATTTTCTCATGTAGCGTTTGTGATACTTCTTCGGAAGCAGTGCGCCGAGGGCAAATACGCCGATGGCGTCGGCAACAGCGCCGAGAGCGACTTTAAGAAGCATCGGATCCTTTGCAATGGCGACACCGCGCTTGGGCAGGTTGGTGTCGAAGTGCAGGAACTGGAAGATGCTGTGCTGGTCATCGGTGATGGTCATCTCGCGCCAGGTGAGGATGCCTGCGTCAAACGCGTAGTCAAGCTGGTCGTGAGAGAGCTTGAAGATGAGGAGTTTGACGAAGGCGATAGGCGCGAGGCCGATGCCTTTCTTTTTCCAGAACTTGTAGGCATAGGGCCAGAGTGTCTTTGCGGAGAACTCGCCCTTCTTGTCATTCATTATTGCTTCGGCAAGGAAGGTTGAAATCTCAAAGCCGGTTGAGAGGCCTGAACCGTTAAGTGCCATCGACATATGGGCGGAGTCGCCTATTGCCGCGTAGCCGTCGGCTATCATGAATGAGATGGGCTCACGGATTGTGAGCGGAGTTACCTGACCGCCCTTGAGTTTCTTTGTGCCGAGCTCGGGTATTCTCTTGCGATAATCCTCCGCTCTGCGCTCCGCCTCTTCGGGCGTCATCGGATCAATATCGGCAATCAGGCAGTCGGTGAAATAATCATATCCGTCAACGTCTTTGACCACATCGGTCCAGCAGAAGTTGAAGTCGCCTTCGCTCGGAAGGAAGATGCACTTGTACTTGTCTTCAACACTGTCGGGATCAACGGGGCAGTCGAAGTATGCGCGGTAGAGGTAGATTATATCTCCGCGCGGAGGTGTCTTCTGGATACCCAGTTTGTCGGGGAGATTGTTGCGGAGAGCGGAGTTGCAACCGCAGCCGTCTATGACTAAATCGCCCTTTATGTCGCCCTTGTTTGTCTTTATGCCGACAACACGGTTTCCTTTCATTACGGGGCCTTCAACGGTTACACCGTACTCAAACTTCACGCCGCATTTCTCAGCGTAGTCAATCATGAGGTCATAGAGTTTGTAGCGGTCGATTATGATTTCCTGCTCTTCGGGATGTTTGAGGCGCTGAACAATCTTGTGGTCATCATCGGTGTTCGGGCCGTAGAAAGTGATATCGTTTCTCCAGGCCCATTCGATGCCGACCTCGCCCGGATGGGGAGCGCCTACCATGTGGAAGATATCCTCGTTTACGCAGTCGAACCACGCGTAACCCATATCTTCGCGTTTGCGTCTCTCATAAACGGTGACATCATAGCCGTTCTTCGCAAGCTGCGCGCCGCACATCATTGCGCCGTGGCCGCCGCCCGCGATTATTATTTTCTTGTTTCCCATTTCCATATCCTCCCGTCGGATTATTAAATACATTTAAATTTTAGCACAGCGGTGGTAGAATTAAAACGACAGGAGTGTAAAAAATGAAAAAAACAATTTATATCAGAGGAAAACTCGGAACGGTCTGGTACAATTTTACCGAGACCCTGGCCTATATCATCCTTCACAGGAAAACACCCGAAAGCTGTATTTATACTCCCAAAGTAAAATACGGCGAGGGCAGACAGCAGTTTCTGAATCTCTGCACCCGCAAAGATCTTGAAGGGGAAAAGAGGCCGCTGTTTATCTACATCCACGGCGGCGGCTGGGTATCCGGTATTACAAATATGCGCGACACCTACATTGCCAACTGGGCGGAGAAAGGTTTCTTTACCGCTTCAATTGCCTATACTTACGCGCCTGATCTTGTCTATCCCGGACAGCTTCAGGAGATCTGCGGCGTGATTGATTTTATCTATGACCACGCAGAGGAGTGGGGAGCGGATACGAAAAGAGTTGTTCTCGCGGGCGAGTCCGCGGGCGGCTATTACATAATGTTTGCGGCGGCTCTTGCGGCGGATCCGGATCTCGCGGATAAACTGCATCTGACCTTCAGGCACAGAGATGAGTTCCATGTTGACGCGATGGTCTCAAACTGCGGCTGCTTCAACATCAAAAGTCTCATTGACCCGGATAAGAAGCAGTCGAAATTCCCTGATATGAAGATGTTTATCACTTCTTTCTTCGGCAAATCTCTTGACGAAGTAAAAGCCTTCCTCGAGACCGAGGAAGGAAAACTCGCCAGTCCGCCGGTTTCAGA
>JAFYJR010000091.1 GCA_017538005.1 Clostridia bacterium
AATAGCTTCATCTGAAGCCATGCCGCGAAGATCAATGTCCATTTTGGCAGAAAGTTCAAGTTTTGACGGCATACTGCGATTTGCGCTTCGTGTGCCCGTAACTTTTTCTTTCTTTTTGCCTTCAACAAGGCGAAGATTGTCAAGCGGTGTGCGGCTCTTGATTATTCCCGATGTGACTTCCACCATACCCTTCTTATCGGGCAGCGCGGTGACCGTCGCAGTGGTGCCGAGGTCCGCAATAACAACCGTGTCACCGACAACAAGGTCGCGCGGCAGGACATAGTCCTCTTCCTGAGCGAGAGCGACAATCGGGTTTGTTATGTCGTCGAGCGCACCCTCGTGCTTCTTTATCATACCCTTTGCGGCAGCGGAAATCTCCGCGAGGTCGTTTGACTTCTTCTGTTCTTTCTTGAGCCTGTCTATATCGTCAAGGAATGCCGCGGCCTCTCTCTTTGCCCTTTCGACAATCCTCATGGCCTCAGAACGGGCCTTTTCTATCTCGTCATTCTTAAGTTTTTCAACACTGTCACGAAGTTCTTCGGCTTTCGCTTTCTCTGCCTCCGCCTGTGATGAGAGTTCCATTGCTTTCTCATGCTCGGATTCCATTGCAATGCGCGAAGCCTCAAGTTGCTCTATGACATCCTCAAACTGTGAGTTCTCCGCCGAAACCAGTTCACGAGCGCGGTCGACGACCTCGCCCGGCATACCGAGGCGCTCGGAAATCGCGAATGCGTTTGACCGTCCGGGCGCGCCGATAAGCAGACGGTATGTCGGCGAAAGCGTGTCGACATTGAACTCGCAGCAACCGTTCTCCACACGCGGCGTCTGCAGGGCATACGCCTTGAGTTCCGCGTAGTGGGTTGTTGCGGCGACTTTCGCGCCCTGCGCCGACAGCCGTTCAAGCACGGAGATGGCAAGCGCCGCGCCCTCGACAGGGTCGGTGCCCGCTCCGAGCTCGTCTATCAGACAGAGGCTGTGCTCGTCAGCGTGTTTGATTATATCGACAATATTTGTCATATGAGCGGAGAAAGTCGAGAGCGACTGCTCAATGCTCTGGTCATCGCCTATGTCGGCAAAGACATCGCGGAATACGGCCATTTTACTGTTGTCCGCAACCGGTATCATAAGACCTGAAGCGGCCATTATCGACATAAGTCCTATTGTCTTTATCGAAACTGTCTTACCGCCCGTGTTGGGACCGGTAATGACAAGCGTGTCAAAGTCCTCACCGAGTCTTATGTCGGTCGCGACAACCTTTTTCTGATCTATCAGCGGATGTCTGGCGCCCTTTATGTCTATTATTCCCTCGTCGTTTAAAACCGGCTCAGTCGCCTTCATCTTGTAGGCGAGCTGCGCCTTGGCAAAAATGAAGTTGAGCATTACAGCCGCTTCGTATGACTTCTTTGCCTCCTCATATACATCGCCCACCATCGCGGAGAGTTCGGCAAGTATGCGTTCCATCTCGTCGCGCTCTTTGGACTGAAGAACGCGGATTTCATTGTTCGCCTCAACTACCGCCATCGGTTCGATAAATACCGTGGCACCGCTGTCCGAAGTATCCTGGACAACGCCCGCGACTTCGCCCTTATGCTCACGCTTTACCGGCACGACATATCTGCCGTTTCGCATGGTGACTATGGCATCCTGCAAAGCTGTCTGGTAGTGCTGCGAGTGAATAATATGGTCAAGCTGTTCCCTTATCTTGTTTTCCTGGCGATGCAGGGATTTCCTGATGTCCGCGAGTTCCGGCGACGCGTTATCCGACATCTCCTCCTCTGAGAGTATGCAGAAGAAGATCCTCTCCTCAACAGAGGGATGAGGAATCAGCGCCGCAAAGTATCCGCCTATTCCGGTTTCCACGCTCTCACACTGGTTATACCACTCACGGAGAGAGCGGATCGTACGCAATGTAGACGCGCAGTCCAGAAGGTCCTTCATGGAGAGTATGCCGCCGCTGCTTGCGACATGCATAAGACCGTTTACGTTTTTAAGGCCGCCGAAGGACGGGCCGCCGAACTTCGCAAGCAGCACGAACGCGTCGACAGTCTCCGAAAGGAGCTTCTGAGCGGAGGCGAGATCTTTCGCCGGCACAAGCTCCATTGCCATGGAATGAGCGTCCGGACAGGATGTCTGATCCGCCAGGCGCTCAAGTATCTTATCTAAATCAAGTGAAATGAAATGCTTGTTCATTTTTCTTTCCTATTCGCTGTCCAGGCCGAAATTGTGTATCAGCGCTTCCCTGTCTCTCCAGCCTTCCTTTACCTTTACCCAGCACTGAAGATTTATGTGGCAGTCAAAGAATTTCTCCATATCCTGCCTCGCGTATGTCGATACTTTTTTCAGCATGGAACCGTTTTTACCGATTATTATTCCCTTATGTGTTTCGCGCTCACAGTAGATTACGGCATCAATGTCCATGATGTCCGAGTCCTCGCGCTCGCGCATCTTTTCTATGCTTACCGCTATGCCGTGAGGCACTTCCTTGTCCAGAAGACGCAGAAGCTTTTCACGGATAATCTCACCCGCTATGACACGCTCCGGCTGGTCCGTGAGTGTGTCGTCGGGGAAGAAGTGTACGGACGGCTGCGCCAGTTTTTCAAGCTCATCCAGAAGCTCGTCAACCGCCGTGCCTTTAACGGCGGACACGGGTACCACCGCCTCAAAATCATAAAGCTCCGAAAACTGCTTTATACGCTCGGGCAGCACACTCATATCGGGCAATGTATCAATCTTGTTAATGGCGAGCACCGCCGGTATCTCAAGCTTTTTCATCTTCTCTATAAGCTCGAGTTCGCCGGGTTTTACATCGCCCTCGGCCTCGACTACAAGAAGACAGGCGTCAACGCCGCCTATGCTGTCGGTAACCGCGCGGACCATGTTTTCACCGAGTTTGTTCTTCGGTCTGTGATAGCCCGGCGTGTCCGTAAAGACAAGCTGACAGGCGCCCCTCGTCAGGACGCCCATTATTTTTGTTCTTGTCGTCTGCGGCTTCGATGAAACTATCGCAATTTTAGTGCCGAGAACCTTGTTGAGCAATGAGGATTTGCCGACATTGGGGCAACCCACAATCGCGATAAAAGCGGTGGTGGTTTCAGGCATTATGATTCTCCCATATAATAACTTCCGTCACGCTTCAGTCCGAGCTCCGTCAGAGCCTGTTCCTCTTTCTCACGCATATGCAGAAGCTCAAGTCCTCCGTTTTCGTGATCATATCCGAGAAGATGAAGCATGGAATGAACGGTGAGATAGCCCACCTCGCGCTGAAGACTGTGACCGTAGCGTTCAGCCTGTTCAACGGCTTTTTCGAGAGATATGACGATATCGCCGAGCTGGGCCTCGCCCGTATCGAGATTTATGTCATAGACTCCGTTGACACCGAGAGGGAAAGACAGGACATCGGTCTCGCTGTCAATCTTCCTGTGTTCTTTGTTGAGTTCGTGAATTCTCTCGTTGTCCACGAGATTTACGGATACTTCCGCATCGCCGTCAAATTTTTCCATGGTCAAAACGGCGGTGCAGCAGCGGCGGATGAGCATACGAAGTCCCTTCGGGACCTTCACCGCCTTCTGATCGTTTGTTATGACAACCTTTACTTTATTTGCCACGTTTCTTCGCCTCCGTCTTTTCGGCATAACGCTCATACGCCTTTACTATCTCCTGAACGAGATGGTGGCGCACGACGTCGCGTTCGTCAAATCTTACTGTAGTTATACCCTCAATATTTTTAAGAATCTTCGTGACTTCCACGAGGCCGGATTTCTTTCCGCCCGGAAGATCTATCTGTGTAACGTCACCGGTAATGACAGCTTTCGAGCCGTTTCCGAGACGTGTCAGGAACATCTTCATCTGTTCCGAGGTGGTGTTCTGGGCCTCATCCAGAATAATGAAACTCTCATCCAACGTTCTGCCTCGCATATAGGCGAGGGGCGCGACTTCTATGACTCCGCGCTCGAGTTGTTTCTGGAAGCCGTCGGCTCCGAACATCTCGAAGAGCGCGTCGTAGAGAGGCCGCAGATACGGGTCGACCTTCTGCTGAAGGTCGCCGGGCAGGAAGCCGAGGCTCTCGCCGGCTTCCACCGCGGGACGGGTCAGGATGATGCGGTTGACCTCCTTGGCCTTGAAGGCCTTCACGGCCATGGCAACCGCGAGATAGGTTTTACCCGTTCCCGCCGGGCCGATGCCGAAGACAACAGTGTTGTCGGAGATGGCATCGACATACTTCTTCTGTCCGAGCGTCTTCGCTTTTATGGGCTTGCCGCTCGCGGTAATGCAGATGCAGTCGGACATGAGTTTTTTGAGCTCGCCGCCCTGTCCTTCACGGGTCATTTCTATGACATAGCGGATATTCTGCTCGTTCAGTTCCTCGCCTTTTGAAAGGAGCGCGAAAAGTCCGTCAATCGCTTTCGCCGCTTCGTTAACCGCATCCTCGTCGCCGGTAACCTTAAGAGTATCGCCTCTCGTAATCACCGTAACGCCGTATTCGTTTTCAAGTATTTTTATGTTCTCGTCCAGGCTTCCGAAGAGCCCGAGAACATTCTCAAAATTGTCAAAATTTATTATTCTTTCTGCCATTGTCTGTCCCTTCAAAATTATATAATACAATTATAATACTTTTACATAAAAAGTTAATTCTCATTTTATACAATTTTCACATTTTTTTATTGTCAGTTCTCAATAACATCAGCTTGCCGGACCCTTGTAAACACACCTTTTTTATGCTAAAATTTCTCTATTAAATAAAGGAGAAAAATCGTGAGCAGACTTTTTAAAGATGACATTTCACCCGCGTGCGAACACTGCAAACACGGCCGCCTGACACCGGACGGCACGGGAGTGCTGTGCGTCAAAAACGGCATAATGCTCCCCGATTCGTACTGCAAGTCTTATAAATACGATGTACTTAAGCGTCGTCCCAAGAAGAACCTTCTGATATTCTCCGATTACACAGAGGACGACTTCAAACTTTAAGGAGGAACCATGTCAGTTTTCAAACCCTTCAAAGCCGTACGCCCCATGCCCATGTACGCTCATCTTGTCGCGGCTTTGCCGTACGATGTAATGACTTCAGATGAGGCGCGCGAAAAAGTAAAGGATAATCCCTACTCATTCCTGCATGTTGATAAAGCCGAAATAGACCTTCCCCTCGGAACGGACCTTTATTCGGAAGAGGTATATAAAAAAGCAGCTGCCAATCTGAAAAGCCTTGAAACCGATGAGATCATGCGTCAGGACAAGACAGACTGCTTCTACATCTACGAACAGACCTGGAAAGGCCGCACACAGACAGGTCTTGTGGGCTGTGCTTCTATAGACGAATACATCGACGGCAAAATAAAAAAGCACGAGCTCACCCGCGCCGACAAGGAACAGGACCGTATCAACCATGTTGACACCTGCAACGCCAACACAGGTCCTATCTTCCTCACCTACAAGGGCGATGAAGACATAAACAAAATCATAAGCACATACAAGAAGACAAATCTTCCGATTTACGATTTTGAATCCGAAGGCGAAGTAAAGAACCGCATCTGGGTCATAAACAACGATGAGGGACTGACTGACAAACTTCAGGATGCTTTCAGAAATGTCGAAGCACTCTACATCGCCGACGGCCATCACCGCTGCGCCTCAGCCGTCAAGGTCGGATTGATGCGCCGTGAGGAAAACCCCGGCTATACAGGCGAAGAAGAGTTCAACTTCTTCCTTGCAGTCGCTTTCCCCAAGGATGAACTTGAAATACTCGACTACAACAGAGTCATCAAAGACTTAAACGGTCTCTCAAAAGAGGACCTTCTGAAGAGGATAAACGAGAACTTTAACATAGAAACCACCTTAAGCGTCTCACCGTACAAACCCGAGGCGCGTCACACCTTCGGTATGTACTTAGACGGCAGCTGGTACAAACTCACCGCCAAGCCCGAAACGATTAACGAGAGCGATCCCGTAGAATCACTCGATGTATCGATTCTTCAGAACAACCTGATTTCTCCCGTCCTCGGTATCGAGGACCCGAGGACGGACAAACGGATTGACTTCGTCGGCGGTATCAGAGGCCTCGGCGAACTCGAGCGCCGCTGCCGCGAGGACTCGGTACTGGCCTTCGCCATGTACCCGACCTCGCTCGACGAGCTCATCGCCATCGCCGATGCCGGTGCCCTCATGCCGCCGAAGTCCACCTGGTTTGAACCGAAACTTCTCTCGGGTCTCTTCATCCACAAACTTTAATCAAAAACAACAAAACTCCCGCTGGTATTCAGCGGGAGTTTTTATTCTTTTTTACGGCTCGTTTGCCTGCTCAGTTGTAGTCTCAGTTGTAGTTGTTGTCGTTGTTGTGGTGGTCGTGGTAGTCGTCGGTTTCTTTGTTGTGGTCGTGGTTGAAGGCTTTTTCGTTGTCGTGGGATTTGCCTTGTAAGTAACTTTGATATTTACATCGCTCTTACCGACCGTACCCGATACCGTTGCCTTATCAGGCGTAAAACCGTCAACTGTCGGACTGACAACAGAATATGTATCACCTTTCAGAAGATCCTTTTGTACATAAGTCTTGGCTGCCGTTGAACCGTCTGTCTTTATGTAAGTTATCGTGAGTTTATAAGTCGGATCCTTGGTGTATTTAACCGTTACTGTTATATCCTCCGTGCCCATGGTACCGGATACGGTTGCCTTGTCAGGAGTATATCCGCGAACCTCGGGACTCTGTACGGAATATGACTGACCGTTCTTGAGGTCTTTCACAACCTGTGATTTCGGTGCTGTCGAGCCGTCTGCCATAACATAGTCAACCGTAACTGTACGGACTGCCCAGCTCGGATCGTAACAGTGATTCATAAGGTACCAGCACCAGACAGAGCATCCTGCGCTGGTAAAGTGCATTCCCATGGAGCCCGGGTCGCTGCAGTACTCGTCTTTCAGGTATCCCCTGTCATCATACATGACGGAGGCCACGTCAACAAAATACCAGCCGTGTGACGCGGCAACGCCCGAAAGCATCTGGTTATAGAGCCTTATGTTGGCATTGTTCAGAATACGTCCGTTGGTTCCGTCTTTCGCGGCAATTATCGGAGTCATTGACTGGATGTAAATCAGGACGCCGGGATTGTTTTGTTCTATAAGCGAGCAGAGCTGCGCCATATTTGAGGCAGCTCCCGCGACGCCTACGCGGTTTAAATCGTTCATGCCGAGCATAATGTAAACACGCTTTTTGCCTGCGGGAATACAGTTCCAGATATTCGCTTTAATTACTCCGCTCAGGGCATTACACGAACCATAACTTCCGTAGCAGAGATAAGTCGCGCCGGGAAGTCCTCCGTACATCTGAAGTCTGACACTTATGGAATCGCCGATGAAAACCGACTCACCAAAATAGTTTGGTGAGAGTTTTTTTGCCTCATCCCAGGAAAAATACGGTAACGCGCCGCCGGTATATTTGAAAACCTGGGGCTTTGTCGTGGTTTCTTTTTTCTCGGTTTTCTTAACAGCAGTAACTACTATCTCGCCGTTTTCGGAAGTAGTCAGTTCAACCTTTTCACCCGTCGGCGCGGGTTCCTCTTCGGTATCTTCTTCCGTTGTGGTTTCTTTCGTCGTCGTAACAGCTTTTGTCGTAGTTTCGGGAGGATCGACAGTTACGGAAGGCTTTACAAATTTTTGAGAAACAATCAACGCGCCGCAAGTTATTCCCACCATAAGGAATCCCAAGACAGCGCGCTTAATAATATCTTTATCCAACAACATATTATTCGGCAGGACCGTCAGTTCTTGCTACACCATAGCCGTATGAGTAGCTTACCGAACCTGATGAAGTGCTGACATTATGTGTCTGTGTTGCTTTGTGGTTCTCGCGTATTGCGTGTCTGCGGACAGTAACTGTCGGCTTAACATAATGAGCTCTCTCCGTAACGGTATAGACACCGTCCCAACCGTTTATCCAGAAATCAATCATACGTGCAACCACGGGATCGTTGTTCGCGGAACAACCCGAAAGTGTCAGAGCCATAATGACGGTAATCATCAGAGCCGCGATGCGTGATTTAAACTTTTTCATAACAGAGATCCTCCGTCCCTTTAATCTAAACTAAATAGTAACATAAAAACCTTTGAAAGTCGAGTATAAAAATGGCATGCCCGGCCGGATTCGAACCGGCGACACCCAGCGTCGGAGGCTGGTGCTCTATCCAACTGAGCTACGGGCACGCGTTAAAACTAAGTTTTCTTAAGCAGTTCCTCAGACATTTTAACATATTCTCCGCTTAAAATGTCCTTCCACCATTTCTGATTGTTTACATACCATTCGACCGTCTCTTTTATTCCGTCTTCAAACTTTGTCTCCGGCACCCAGCCGAGTTCACGCTCAAGTTTTGACGCGTCGATGGCGTAGCGAAGATCATGGCCGGGCCTGTCAGTAACAAATTCTATCAGGTCCTCAGATTTTCCGAGAGCGGCAAGAACAGTCTTTACGACATCAATATTGGCGCGCTCATTGTGGCCGCCGATATTATAAATCTCACCGTTCTTGCCCTCATGAATGATGAGGTCTATCGCCTTGCAATGATCAAGCACATGGAGCCAGTCACGGACATTCAGTCCCTCTCCGTAGACGGGAACTTTTTCATCATTCAGGGCACGGGAAATCATAAGGGGTATCAGCTTTTCGGGATACTGAAATCTGCCGTAGTTATTGGAACAGCGGGAGATTGTGACAGGCACACCATATGTTCTGTGGTAGGCGAGGCAGAGAAGGTCGGCCGACGCCTTTGATGTCGAATACGGCGAAGAGGTGTGAATGGGAGTCTCCTCGGTGAAGAAGAGATCCGGTCTGTCAAGCGGCAGGTCGCCGTAGACCTCGTCGGTCGACACCTGGTGGAACCGTCTGCCGCAGCCGCATTTTCTGAAAGCATCGAGCAGCACGCTTGTTCCGATAAAGTTTGTCATGAGGAAAGGCTCCGGAGAGTCTATCGAGCGGTCGACATGCGACTCGGCGGCAAAGTTTACGACAACATCAAACTTCTCCGCTTCAAAGAGCGTGTACATTGCCTCCCTGTCCGTTATATCCGCTTTTACGAATCTGAAGTTTTCTTTTCCGAGCAGCGGCTCAAGCGTGACAAGATTTCCTGCGTAAGAGAGACTGTCAACACAGACGATTTTTACATCGCCGTGGTTTTCGAGCATATAGTAGACGAAGTTGCTGCCTATAAATCCGGCTCCTCCGGTGACAAGAATCTTCTCCATATCAAAACTCCTCTTCTATGGGCATTGTCGCCCGCGCGTTCAAATCAAGTCCTGCCGTATACCCGGCAATGTATTCATAATATCCCTGTGCTCCGACCATAGCCGCATTGTCGCCGCAGAGGTCAAGCGAAGGCATAAACATCTGCCATCCGTGTGAGGCACAGCACGAGGTCATCCTCTCCCTTAAAACGGAATTTGCGGATACGCCTCCGGCCAGAACCATTTTGTCATATCCGAGTTCCAGAGCGGCCTTTTCGGTATTTCCGACAAGACAGGTAACAACGGCATTTATCACCGATGCTCCCATGTCCTCGACCGATACGGTCTCACCCTTCTGCTCGCAGTTGTGAACCGTATTGATAACAAAGGTCTTGAGACCGGAAAAACTGAAATCAAAAGGCGCCCCCTCAACATGCGGATGCGGCATTTTGTAGGCCGAAGGATTGCCGTTTTTGGCGGCTTTGTCAAGGTTCAGGCCGCCCGGATATGGCAGGCCGAGTGTCCTCGCGGACTTGTCCATACACTCGCCCGCCGCGTCATCCCGAGTGCGGCCGATGACCCTGTAATCTGTGTATGACTTCACTTCAACCAGATGAGTGTGACCGCCCGAAACCACAAGAGCCAGAAACGGCGGTTTTAAATCCGGATAAGTGATGTAGTTTGATGCGATATGTGAGCGGAGATGATGAACCGGAACCAAAGGCTTGTCATATTTCAGAGCGAGCCCTTTAGCAAAGTTTACACCTACAAGCAGCGCGCCGATAAGACCCGGCGCCGCTGTAACGGCTACGGCATCAATGTCATCCATTGTGCAGTTTGCTTCAGCGAGAGCCTGCGTCGTAATCTGCGAAATCGCCTCGGTATGTCTTCTCGAGGCAATCTCAGGCACTACTCCGCCGTATATCTTGTGCTCCTCGACCTGCGATGCTATTACCGAGGACAGGACATGTCGTCCGTCCTCCACAACCGCCGTCGCCGTCTCGTCGCACGAGCTCTCAATTGCCAATATCTTCATCAGAATCTCCTGGTCATAATGAGAGCGTCCTCATCCGGATCCCTGTAGAATCCCTTTCGGATACCCTCGGTTATAAACTCATTTTTTCCGTAAACGGAAATCGCCGCTCCGTTTGACACGCGTACTTCCAGAGTGATAAACGATGCGCCGTTTGAGCGCGCATTTCTCGTCGCTTCAAGTATCAGCGCATTGCCAATTCCCTGTCGGCGATTGTTCTCAGTGACCGCAAGGTTAGTGACAAAGCATTCGTCCATAACCATGTATGTTCCTATGTATCCCACCACTTCATTGCCCTCAAGAGCAACAAAAAAGTAAGCATCCGGATTTCCGTAGTACTCGAGAATCGCGTCCCTTGTCCAGGGATGGGCAAAGCACTCGTTTTCAAGCGCCACGACTCCGTCTATATATTCGGGTTTGAGATTTAAAATGTTCATCCTTTTGCCTCATACCAGGTCCTGCCGGTGTGCGCGTCACAGAGCATCTTCACTTTAAGTGAGCAGGCATTCTCCATCTCTTCTTTGACGATATCGCAGACCTGAGAAGCAATATCTTCACGTGCCTCAACAATCAGTTCGTCGTGTACCTGCATAATGAGTTTCGCGTCAAGATCTTCCGCCTGAAGCCTGTTATAAACCTTCACCAT
>JAFYJR010000012.1 GCA_017538005.1 Clostridia bacterium
GAATGGTAACTTTGGGGTGGACGAATGGACAGGATTATTCTGCATTGCGACGGAAATAACTTCTTTGCTTCGTGCGAGTGTACTTTGAGACCGGAGCTCTGGAATGTGCCTATGGCCGTCGCAGGCGACCCTAAAAGCCGGCACGGCATAATACTGGCTAAAAATGAGCTTGCCAAGAAAGCGGGTGTTTTGACCGCTGAGACGATTTGGCAGGCTCAACGGAAGTGTCCGAATCTGGTGCTCGTGCCGGCGAGTTATGATCTGTATCATTCGTTTTACGAGCGCATAAATCAGATATATCTGTCGTATACGGACCTGGTCGAGCCGTTTTCAATTGACGAATCCTTCCTGGATATTACCGGGTGTATGCACCTGCATCCCGGTCTCACGCCGGGGGATATTGCCGACGAAATCAGGTGTCGTGTTTCTTCGGAATTGGGTATTACTATTTCCGTCGGCGTGTCATTTTGCAAGAGTTTTGCCAAGCTCGGTTCGGACTACAAAAAGCCGAACGCGACCACGGTGATTATGAGGGAGGATGTGCCGAAAATCGTCTATCCTTTGCCTGTATCCGACCTCGTTTTTGTGGGTAAAAAAACAACCGAAATTCTGGCCTCTCACGCCATCAGAACAGTGGGTGAATTGGCCGAAATTTCGGAGGAATATCTGGTATCGATTTTAGGGAAGCAAGGTCAAGACCTTTACAGTGTTGTGCACTGTATGGAAAACTCGCAGGTACGGGATTTTTACGACTACATTGCACCGAAATCAGTGAGCCACGGCATGACTTTTCGCCGTGATTTGCTGGGTGAGAGCGAGGTCAGATCGGGGGTCTCCGTACTGTCCGATTATGTCGCTTCAAGGCTCCGGTATGAGGGGCTGAAAGGCAGTGTTATTTCGGTAGTTTTGAAGGACCCTTCTTTCAAGACGATTCAGAGGCAGAGAAAGATAAATTCTCCGACTTATCTGCAAAAAGAAATCACCGAAATCGTCATGGATCTGATTTTTGAAAACTGGGATTTTTCAAAGCCGATCCGTCTGATTACGGTGGGTGTCAGTGATCTGGTTCCGAAGGACTCCGAGACTGTTTCTCAGATGAGTCTTTTTGAAAATGCAAATGTCGGGTCTGTTGATTCGGAGCGACAGGAAATACTGGAAGACACTATGGCGGATATCAGAGAGAAGTTCGGTAAGTCGTCTATCCGGTTCGGTTATTCCTCTTCGTCTGAACTGGGTATTAAGTAGGGCTGATATGCTTTTACGGCAAGTTTGTCGCAGCGCTCGTTTTCGGGATGACCCGCGTGACCTTTGAGCCAGATGATTTTGAGTTCGTGGGGCTCAATGAGGGTGAGGAGTTCGTCCCAGAGTTCGATGTTCTGCGCGGGTTTTCTGTCTGCTTTGCGCCAGCCGTTTTCTTTCCACGACTTTGCCCAGCCCTGTTCCAGGGCATCCGCGACATATTTTGAGTCTGTATACAACGTTACGCTGCACGGTCGTTTTAAGGCTTTGAAGCCTTCTATCACGGCCGTGAGTTCCATCTTATTGTTGGTTGTTTCGGGGTCGGCGCCTGAAAATTCCTTTTCATGGGTGCCGGCGCGGAGGATGGTGCCCCAGCCGCCGGGACCGGGATTTCCACTGCAGGCGCCGTCCGTGAACATGTCAACTTTTGTGAGTTTGCTCATTTTTATCACCTTTGTTATTTTAGCATATTTTGGGCTTGGTTTGTAGTGGTTTCGGTTCGGCTTTCTTGACAGTTGTATTAAAGTGTAATAAAATTATTTATCTATTGCTTTTATTTGATTTTATTTTCTTAAAGTTGTTTTAATATGTTTACACACTTAAGGCTTTTGGAGCATTTTGCTCTTGAATTCGGATAAAAATTTTTTGGAAAGGAGGAATTCGCGTATGAATTCTACGGAAAAGTCTCCGCGCGGCAGAAAGAAAAAGCCCGTGAAGGCTCAGAATTCTACATTTACGATACCCATTCACATTTCGTTTCTCGGCGGACTGAATGAAATCGGAAAGAATATGACTCTGTACGAATACAAAGGCGACATGTTTATTGTCGACTGCGGACTTGCATTCCCTGAGTCAGACATGCTCGGTGTTGACCTTGTCATTCCCGATTTCACATATGTGCAGAGAAATGCGGACAAGATAAAGGGTATACTTATCACGCACGGCCATGAGGACCACATAGGCGGACTGGCGTATCTGCTTAAGGTGGTAAATGTGCCCGTATACGCTACGGCGCTGACCATAGGTCTTATCGAAGGCAAACTGCGTGAACACAATATGCTTGACGCCTGTGATTTGCGTGTCATAAAGCCCGGCGACCGTATTAAACTCGGTCAGTTCGAGGCAGAAGCGATTCACGTAAATCACTCCATACCCGACGCGTTGGCGTTTGCCATACGCTGCGAGGCGGGAACACTGGTACAGACCGGCGACTTCAAGATCGACACCACTCCCATAGACGGACAGGTTATCGACATTGCGCGTTTTGCGGAGATAGGCAAGGAGGGTGTTTTGTGCTACCTTGCGGACTCCACGAACGCTGAGAAGCCCGGCTACTCCGCTTCGGAGCGCACTGTCGGACAGTCTTTTGAGACACTGTTCCGCCGCGCAGGCAAACGCAGAATAATTGTAGCTACATTTGCGTCAAACATCCACAGGGTACAGCAGATTATCAACGAGGCGGTTTCAAACAACAGAAAGGTGGCTTTGTCCGGACGAAGCCTTGAAAACGTTCTGGCGGTCGGTAAGGAACTCGGATATCTCGATGTACCTGACGGTATCATCATACCGCTTGATGAGATTGGCAACTATGAGCCGTGGCAGCTTCTGCTCGTGACGACGGGCAGCCAGGGCGAGCCGTTGTCCGCGCTTTCGCGTATGGCCTTCCAGGACCACAAGAAAGTAAATATCTCCTCAAATGACTTCGTTATCATCTCCGCGACGCCCATACCCGGCAACGAAAAGTCTGTCGGCAAGGTCGTCAACGAGCTCATGCGCCACGGCGCAGAGGTTGTGTACGAGAAGATGTACGATGTTCACGTCTCGGGACACGCAAATCAGGAAGAACTGAAACTCATGCTCTCACTGATCAAGCCGAGTTATTTCATACCCGTACACGGTGAACAGAAACATCTCTCGAAACACGCCATGCTCGCAAACCAGGTGGGCATGTCCTCAAAGGATATCATCATCGCCGAGATAGGCAAGACCGTCGAGGTCTGTGAGGGTACATTCCGTGAGAACGGTATGGTGCCCGCGGGCAGAGTACTTGTCGACGGCAGTGGCGTGGGCGATGTAGGACAGGTCGTTTTAAGAGACCGTACCAAGCTTGCGCAGGACGGTATCATAACCGTCGTTCTGACCATTGATTCCGCGGCAAACGAGATAGTCGCGGGACCGGACATAGTCTCAAGAGGATTTGTTTATGTCCGCGAGTCAGAGGAGATTATAGGGGAGATGGAACAGGTGGCTCTTGAAGCCGCCCAGGACTGTCTCGACAACGATATCCGCGACTGGGCCTCCATCAAGGCGAGCATCCGCGATGAGGTCAGCCAGATAGTATACGAGCGCACAAGAAGAACACCTATGATTCTTCCGATAATCATGGAGGTATAGGATGAAAACGGTGTATCCCGCGATTTGCATAATTGCCGCGGCTGTATCAACCGTATATCTGTTTTCAGTCAATTACACTGCCGGTATGATTCAGGCGGCTCTCTTGCTCTGCCTGATACTCATCGGCCTGATTATCTATGCTTTCAAAACCGCGAGACTCAGAAAGAAAGTCCGCGAGGCATCAAAGTATTTCGCTGAATCTGACCGCGCAGAACGTCCTTTTGCGGCTTTAGTCTGCTCAAAGGACGGTTCGGTAGTCTGGTTCAATGAACTTTTCGAAAAGGACGTTTTAGGCTCGGAAACGGTCAAAACAGGAAACGTTTCCGAGTTCATCGGCGACTCGTCTCTCGAGTCGCTCTGCGCGGCCGAACACGGCACAAGCATAAACTACGCTTCAAAGAAGTTTACTGTATTTGCTGCAAGAGTACGGACCGGTAAACCTGTCTATTGCCTGTATTTTGTCGACAACACCGAGATTAAAAGACTCGCCGAGGAGTACAAGTACACCCGTCCCGTAGTTCTTCAGATGAAGATAGACAACCTCGACGAGGTTTACCAGACTTACAAGAACAGTGAGTGCGAGGTTATAAGCGGCGAACTTGAACATATTCTCGAACAATGGGCCTCGCATTACCCGAGTTTCTTCAGACGAGTCGGAAGCGGCAAGTATGTCATGGTAATGGAAGAGCGCGGACTCGAGGAAATGATTTCCAAGAAGTTCGATGTTCTGAAGAGAATACGTGACTACAAGTTCGGAGAAAGCCCGATAGAGATAACGCTTTCCATAGGCGTCGGATACGGCGGAACCTATGTTGAGTGTGACGAGTACTCAAAGCAGGCCATAGAGATGTCGCAGAGCCGCGGCGGTGATCAGGCTACTGTCAACAATAAGGGCGACCTCCAGTTCTTCGGCGGTCTTGTACAGGGCAATACCAAGAACTCAAGGATAAAAGCCCGCCTCGTTGCCTCGGCCTTTGCTGATCATATCGAGAACGCCGACACGGTGTTCGTTATGGGACACTGCTTCTCCGACCTCGACAGTGTCGGAGCCGCCGTCGGCGTACACGAGATAGCAAAGGCGCTCGGAAAGCCCTGCCTCATTGTCTGTGACAAGGAGAAGTCCATGGTCAAGCAGCTCATAGAGCAGCTCTCAGAGTCTGTACTTGCCGGTGCGTTCGTGACAGGTGAGGAGACAGCGGGCTGGATAACAACCAACAGTCTCATAGTCATTGTCGATACGCACAGAGCTGAGTCTCTGGAGTATCCGGAAATCTTTGCCAAGTTCGGAAAGATAGTTGTCA
>JAFYJR010000092.1 GCA_017538005.1 Clostridia bacterium
CCCTTGACGGGGCTTTCATGATGATGTCGCGGACAATGTTGGTCGGGAGAGCCCTGTAATTTGCCAGAATCTCCTTGAACTCTTCAAACTGCTGCGCGTTCGGAAGTTCTCCGAAGAGAAGAAGATATGTTATCTCCTCATAGGCGAATTTCTGTCCTTCGTGTCCGTGGATGAGGTCCTGGATATCGTATCCCCTGTAGCGGAGAATACCCTCGACCTCCTCTTCAGTGCCGTCTTCCTTCGTCTGGCGGCCCCAGATTTCGGAGATCTCGGTAAGACCGGTAAGAACACCGTGACCGTCGAGGTCACGAAGCCCGCGCTTTACATCGTATTTTGCGTACAAAGAAGTATCTATTGTACTATGTTCAAGTGTAAGTTTGGAGAGATCCGTAATCTCATCCGTTACAATTGAATAAGTATCGGAAAAATTCAATATAAAACTCCTTTATTCGAGGTTGCAGATAAGTGCCATGATATCGTAGATTTCGTCCATGAATCTGTCGGGACGGACGAGAAGTCCCATAAACGAGAAGTGTGTTCTCTTCTCTATGGGCATCTGGTACCAGACGCCGGGGATGCATCTTGAGATGTCCTTGAACTGTGTCGCCTCTTCGTTTATCGGAGGCAATGTGGAATTCGTGTTTACGAAGCCGTCGTTGTCCGCGTTTTCCTTTGTGATTACAGGCGACTCGGGCAGATAGTTCTCAAAGGTTGAGATGACGGCTGAAATCGGGAGCGTCGCTTTCGCCTTGAGATTCGGTACTGTTACCTTGCCCGCAATGGTGCTGGTAACTTCACCCGAGTATGAGAAGTAATAAATATCTTCGAAAGTATTAAGCTTCGCGTTGAGCTGTGACATACCCCAGGGTCCCATATCATAGAAGATATTGTCGTTTCTGTGGAGGTATGTGAAGATGGCATCCTCGTTGAACTTCAGCTTCGGCTTGTCGTCCTCTTTGGCAATGTAGGCGCTGACACCGTGCTGAGTGAGAGGCATGCCGTCTTTCTGATAGTAAGGATCAACAAAGCTGCTTCCGTACTTTACAAGTACATCGGCGACTGTCGCGGCCTTGGTCAGGGCCGTCTTCGCTCCGGGGAATCTTCCCTCAAAAGCCTCGGCTGTGGATATGCCTTCGTTTATACCGGCAATGGTTACAAGGGAATGAACCTTGCCGCCCATACCACCCTTGAAGAGACCGGAGATTTCATTCGCGGGAGTTACATCGCGTTCCTCCTGCGAGCCGTTGTAGAGGAGTTCAATGAAGAGACGGGCAACGGGCGCGCCGAAGCCGTGAGCGATAAGATTTACTTTTGTCCATGCGGTAAGCATGGGCTTGTCATATGTCTTGCCGTAACGTTTGTGGCCATACTTGGCTGAGTGCGCGGCGCCGTAGTCGACAGTGCCGCCGACGAGCTGCGCGTAGAGTTCGCAGGCTCTGTCCCAGATGCTTGAGAGAAGCTCAAAAGACACGGTGTGGCACTCCACGCCCATGCTGTCGCTTATTACTCTCTGCCAGCCTGTTGAAGTCAGACCGAAATACGGAAAGACTTTGTGGGCCTTGGTATTCTCACCGTAGGCCACTACTCCGGGTATCAGAATGACCGGATATTCGTTCTTGTGCTCAAACATTGAAATACCTCCGATAGGGATGCCGAGAATGATACAGATAAAATAATAACACATTCAAGGTAAAATTAAAAGCAATAAATTATATACAAAGCAGTTTGAATTTGTTAAAATCTCTTTGTTATGAGAACAGTTTACTTTTACACACTCGGTTGCAAAGTGAATCAATACGACACTGAAACTCTGGCTGAGCTCTTTGCCGGTGCCGGTTACGGCATCGCAGATGCGCCTGCCGGGGCTGATGTCATCGTTGTCAATTCCTGTACGGTCACCGCTGAGGCAGACAGAAAGACCCGGCAGGCTGTCCGCCGCTTCAGGCGTCTGGCGCCCGGCGCCGTCGTCGTGCTCTGCGGCTGCATGCCGCAGGCTTTCCCCGACACGGCTGACGCCCTCCCCGAGGCGGACATCGTAACCGGAAACCGGGACCACCGCCTGATTCTCTCGCTCGTTGAAAACTTCTCTTCAAGACTCACGGAAATCCCCGCTCATCAGAAGGGGGACCCGTTTGAAACCTTTGAACTTTCAACCTTCAAGGGCCGCACGAGGGCCATCATCAAAATTCAGGACGGATGCGACAGATACTGTTCCTACTGCATTATCCCGACTTCCCGCGGCCGCTCGCGCTCGAGAAGCCTTGAGAGTTTAAGCGCAGAACGCGACAACAAAAAAGCCGCCGGTTACAGGGAAGTCGTGCTCGTCGGCATCAACTTCTGCTGCTACGGACTTGACATCGGCAAGACTTTTGTCGACGCCATAGAACTCGCCTGCGCAAAAGGTTTTGAGAGAGTACGAATAGGTTCTCTTGAATATGACAACATCAGCGACGAAGCCATTTCGCGCCTCGCCGCCCTACCGAATTTCTGCCCGCAGTTTCACATCTCACTGCAGAGCGGATGCGACAGGACACTTAAAGCGATGAACCGTCACTACACAAGCGCGGAATATCTTGAGTTATGTAATAAGCTGCGCGCGGCTTTCCCTGACGCGACGATAACAACGGACCTCATGGTCGGTTTCCCCGAAGAGACTGACGAGGACTTTGAGCAGTCACTCGCTTTCGTGAGAACCGTCGGATTTGAAAAAATTCATGTCTTCCCCTATTCGGTAAGACCGGGTACGCGCGCCGCGGCGATGACGCAGGTTCCATCCGCCGTCAAGGAGGAGCGCACGCAGCGTGCTCTGGCTCTGGCGGACGAACTTCGAACCGCGTGGCTCGCGGCGCAGGTCGGAAAGACAGTATCCGTCCTCTGCGAGACAAAAACAGAGGGCGCAGTCTTCGGATACACCGAAAACTACACCCCCGTAAAATTCAAAGGCAAGTTTGAAAACAACGCAGTTATGCGGGTTCTGATCACCGGTTCAGATCATGATAACCTCATCGGTGAGCTCTGTTCCGCAGGGTAAAATGCGAGGAGTGGCCAGGTTGTAAAGGTTAGTAGCTTTACATTC
>JAFYJR010000093.1 GCA_017538005.1 Clostridia bacterium
TACAAGCCCGCTTCTCGAGACAACCATCGACGGTGCTCACGGTGTAATCATCTCCATCACCGCTTCTCCTGATGTAGGTCTTGACGAAGTAACACAGGCTTCCGAGATTATCGCAGGCGCCGCTCATCCGGATGCAAACATCATCTGGGGTGTCAGCTTCGATACCGCTCTTCAGGACGAGAGTATCGTTACTGTAGTAGCTACGGGCTTCGGCACAGACGGCTTCAAGTATTCAAAGGCAGCCAAGGAAGTTGCCGATGACAAGAAAGAGAAGGCAGCCGACGAGATCACAAACATCATGGCTTCCGATGACGATATCATGGGCTTCGGCGATGATGACACAGCTTCATCAGGCTCAAGCTTCGGCATGGACGACGGATACTTTGATGCTCTCGACGACATTTTCTCAAGCAGAAGCTGACTTTATTGTTGATTTTTAACTTTTGATGTGTTAAAATACACTGGCGTTTAAGAAAGATTTAAGACTCGAGGTGAACGAAAATGAAAGAGGGAATCCACCCGAACTACGCACCTACAACGGTTAAGTGCGCATGCGGTGCTACCATTGAGACTGCTTCCACAAAGGAAAATCTCCGTGTAGATATTTGCTCAAACTGTCACCCTTTCTTCACAGGTAAACAGAAGCTTGTTGATACAGGCGGACGTGTAGACAGATTCAACAAGCGTTTCGAAAAGGCACAGCAGCAGAAATAAGACATTAAAAGCCGACACCGTTTCGTGTCGGCTTTATGTTTGTTTTAAGGAGGTGACCGCTTT
This sequence comes from Clostridia bacterium, assembly GCA_017538005.1. Classification (GTDB taxonomy): domain Bacteria; phylum Bacillota; class Clostridia; order Oscillospirales; family Acutalibacteraceae; genus UBA1227. Next base: position 778 of record JAFYJR010000093.1, read on the forward strand.
GCAGTATTTTACGATAGAAAAACAGGCGCAGGATGAGTTTACGGAAAAACGCTCCCGCTTCATAGGTTACGCAAAGCCGGTCACGACAGAGGCCGAAGCGACAGCGTTTATTGAGGAAATCAAGAAAAAGCACTGGGACGCGAAACATAATGTTTACGCCTATGTCTTAAGAGAAGGCAATACCGCGCGCTACAGCGACGACGGCGAGCCGCAGGGGACGGCGGGTGTACCGACGCTCGATGTTCTGAAGAAGCAGAACGTCACGGACTGCGTCGTGGTCGTAACACGCTATTTCGGCGGCATACTGCTCGGCGGCGGAGGCCTCGTGCGCGCGTATTCGCACGCGGCTGCGCTTGCCCTGCAGGCGGCAGGCGTAGTCGAAAAACGCAGTTTCGCAGTCTGCGAAACAACTGTCGACTACAACACCTACGGCCGCCTGCCCGCTTTGATAGCCGACTTTTCCGGCAAAGTCACAGACACCGACTTCACTGACACCGTCAAGGTCTCATTCCTCATTCCTGACGAGTTAATTGATGTGTTTCGGGATAAGTTTGCTGATCTTACATTTGGGAAGAGTGAAATAAAAGTAGGCGGAATTGTCTATGATTGATAGGAGGTCCGGTATATCCGACCGGATGAGCAAATCGATTTCCCGCCCTTTAAACAAAAAAAGACCGCCGGGTTTTATACTCGGCGGGATTTTTTTAATTAGAGTGAGCGGTCTACGGAAATCGCTCTGCAGCTCAGATCGGGCGGGTATGCCGGACCTCAGAGACCTTGTTAAGCGTCCTTCAAAGCTCTCTCGAGCCAGATGGAACCTATGTCCATGGCGTTGTAAAGACCTGTTTTTTCGGAAGTCTTTACTATGGCCTTGGCGGGGGAGATGTTCGGGTCAGTTGAAATCAGCTGTATCGAGACCTTGTCGGCCATCTCCATATCGCCGTCAGTCGTTGTGCTCTTTATGGTGAGCACTATGACATAGGGATCAAACATATTGCCGTAATAAAGGGTGTTGCCCTTTCTTACCAGAGGCTTGCCCTTGTAGGTAAGGAATTCCTCTTTTTTTGCAGCCATTTCTGATTCATCCTTTCAGGAACTCACGAACAAGTGTCTGAAGGAGCTCGTCTCTGTCTATTTTTCTTATGAGACTGCGGGCATTGTTGTGAGTTGTAATGTATGTCGGATCCTCGGAAAGAATATAACCGACTATCTGGCTGATGGGGTTGTAACCCTTCTCTTTAAGGGCCTCGTAAACCTCGCCTAAAATGGCTTTCATCTGGGCGTCGGAATCTTCTTTGATAGAGAACTGTATGGTCTTGTCAGTCATGTTTACACCTCCAGGCGGATTTGTAAAGTACATTATACATTATAATCAAAAAGTTTACAATGAATAATTTACTCAGCTTCGAAGGACCGCGCCGAGCTCCTCGGCGGCCTTCATGGCTTTTTTGACCGCTCCGTTGCATTCTTCATCGGTCAGGGTGTGCTCTGCGCTCCTGAAGCGGAGATTGAATGCTACGGACTTTTTGCTTTCACCGACCTGTGAGCCCTGGTAGACATCGAAGAGTTCGATGTTTTCAAGGATCTTGCCAGTTGCTGCCGCTATGGCTTTTTCAATCTTGAGTACCGGCATGTCGGCATCGACGACGAAAGCGAGGTCGCGAGTAGTTGCCGGGAACTTCGGAAGCGGCTTATATGTGCGTACGAGGTCAGCTTTTTCGAAGAGATACTCCACATCGATCATCGCGACATAGGCGCGTGTGCCGATGCCGTAATTGTCGAGTACTTCGGGGTGAACTTCGCCGCAGAGGGACACCGTTTTACCGTCGACCGTGAAGACACCTGTTCTTCCGGGATGGAAGGCGGGGGCGTCTTTCTTCGGCTGAACGTCATAGTCATTTATGCCGCATACGGAGAGGATTTCCTCAACGATGCCCTTGATTTTGTAGTAGTCACAGCCGTCGCCGTACATACCGAATATGAGGTTCTGGTTCTCATTCGGAAGTTCATCGGGGCCGTTGGGGATGTAAACAGTCGCGAGCTCATAGAGAGCAGCTTTCTCGTTCTTTCTCGAATAGTTGCGGCCCAGTACCTCAAGCATTGAGGGGATTGCCGTCGTTCTCATAACGCTCGTATCCTCACCGAGAGGATTTGAGATTACGACACAGTTCCTGTGCGGATTGTCCGCTGAAAGCCTGATTTTGTCGTATGACTTCGGGCTGATGAAAGAGAAGGTCTGAATCTCAGAGAGGCCGCAGCTCATCGCTGTTTTTTCGATGAGATTGTTGAACTTCTGGCGGTCTGTGAGAGTCGCTTTCGCGACGCCTGAGAGTTCGCGGTTCGGTATGTTGTTGTAACCGTAGAAGCGGGCAATCTCCTCGGAGATATCTGCCTGATGCTCTATGTCTATTCTGAATTTCGGAACGATTATCATGTTGTTCTCAACTTTGAAACCGATCTTTTCAAGTATGCGTTTCTGCTCGTCGGCGGGGACATCAACACCGATGAATCTGTTTGTCCATTCGGGCTCGAAAGGCAGTACTACGGGCTCTTTCGGGCTTGCATAGTTGTCGACTATGCCGTCGACAACATCGCCTGCGTCGAGGAGCTGTACGAGCTCAAGAGCGCGGCGAAGGCAGGTGTCGCAGTCGTCCGGATTGAGCTGCTTTTCGAAGCGGGCGGACGACTCCGTGCGCATGCCGAGGCCCTTTGCCGCGCGGCGTACGGCTATGCCGTTGAAGCAGGCGGACTCGAACACGATAGTGGTCGTGTCGTCCATAATGCCTGAGTATTCGCCGCCCATAACACCGGCGACAGCCGCGGGTTTTTCCTCATCGGCGATGACCATCATCTCTTCGGTGAGAGCTCGCTCTTCACCGTCCAGTGTTGTGATGGTCTCGCCGGCCTTTGCGTTTCTGACAACGACATGGTTACCCTTGAGGTAGCGCAGGTCGAAGGCGTGCATCGGCTGGCCGTATTCGAGCATGACATAGTTTGTGATGTCAACTATGTTGTTTATGGGTCTGACACCGCAGGCGCGAAGACGCTCTCTCATCCAGAGGGGCGAGGGGGCAACGCGTACGTTCTCAACCACTGCGCCGCAGTATCTGTAGCACTTGTCGGGAACGAGGATGTCAACCTTGAGCATATCGTTTACATTGCCGTGGCCGGGCTGTACCTGCGGCTCGTGAAGTTTGAGTTCAGTGTCGTAGGTGGCCGCGGTCTCACGCGCAAGACCGATTATCGAGAGACAGTCGGGTCTGTTTGAAGTGATTTCGAATTCGACAACAGTGTCGTTGAAGCCCGTGGCATCGCGGATATCGCGTCCCGGTGTGAGGTCGCAGTCCTCGCCGAGGATGAAGATTCCGTCGTCTGTTGCATATGGGAAGTCATGGGTTGTAAGACCGAGTTCGGCTACCGAACACAGCATACCCTGTGACTCCACGCCACGAAGCTTTCCTGTTGTTATTTTATCGCCTGAAGCGATTACCGACTTATTGCGCGCAACGGGTACGAAGTCACCCTCGTGAACATTCTGCGCGCCCGTAACTATCTGAATGATTTCGCCTGAGCCGTCATCTACCTGACATACCCAGAGGTGGTCAGAGTCGGGGTGGCGCTCAATTGATTTTACCTGTCCAACGACGATATTCTCGAGCTTTGCGCCCTCGTGTTCATAGGACTCAACCTTTGAACCGGAGAGGGTGAGTGCTTCCGCGAAATCTCTGTCTTCGGCTTTGACATCCGTGAATTCGGCAAGCCATCTCTTGGATAAATTCATGAAAGCACCTCCTTAAAACTGCTCGAGGAAGCGTACGTCGTTTTCATAGAGCATACGCATATCATCGAGGTCAAATCTGAACATTGTAAGTCTCTCAAGACCGAGACCGAAGGCGAAGCCTGAGTATTTCTCAGGGTCTATGCCACCGTTCTTTAAAACTTTCGGATGAACCATGCCGGCGCCGAGGATTTCTATCCAGCCTTCGCCTTTGCACATGGAGCAGCCTTTGCCGCCGCATTTGAAGCATGAGACATCAACCTCGCAAGAGGGCTCGGTGAACGGGAAATGATGGGGACGGAATCTCGTCTTTGTCTCCGGTCCGTAGAGCTTCTTCGCGAGTGTATCGAGTGTGCCTTTGAGGTCTGACATTGTTATGCCTTCGTCGACGACGAGGCCCTCTATCTGATGGAAGAGAGGGGAGTGTGTGGCGTCGACGGCGTCAGAACGGTAAACGCGTCCGGGAGAGATAACGCGAAGCGGGGGCTTGCGCTCTTCCATCGCGCGGATCTGGCACGGGGATGTCTGTGTGCGCAGAAGGATGTTGTCAGTGATGTAAAATGTGTCCTGCGTATCACGCGCGGGATGATCCTTCGGTATGTTCAGGGCTTCAAAGTTGTAGTAATCAAGCTCAACTTCAGGGCCTGCGATAATATCGAAGCCCATGCCGCGGAAAATGTCTTTAACCTCGTCAAGTACTATTGAGAGGGGATGTCTGTGACCGACTTCGCACTCCTCACCGGGAAGAGTGACGTCTATAGTCTCAGACATAAGCTGAATCTCGCGCTGAGCCGACTTCAGCTCCGCGACCTTTCTGTCAACCTCTGCCTGGATGTATTCGCGAACATCGTTCGCGA
>JAFYJR010000094.1 GCA_017538005.1 Clostridia bacterium
GGAGATTTTTTTATGATTTGGAAACTCAAGATTCTCAAGTGGAGAGCCATTGAAGTTGTCCTCATGGTACTCATGTACTTCTGGGGCTGGCTTTTCCCGGATCCCACAATCGTGGACGGTCCCGGCGCCATCAAAAAGCTGCCGGCAATCGTTAAGAAAAAGGGCAAGAAGAACGTCCTTGTCGTAACCGATAAGGGTCTCATGAGCCTCAACCTTCTTGACGGTCTCTTCAAGGCTCTCGACGACCAGGGAATCAAGTACACGCTTTACGATGAAGTTCAGGCGAACCCGTCTGTTGAAAACGTTGAAGCAGCTCTCAAGCTCTACAACGACAACGGCTGCCAGGCTGTCATCGCAGTAGGCGGCGGTTCACCCATGGACTGCTCAAAGGGCGTTATAGCCCGTGTAGCGAGACCTGACCGCCCCGTAAAGAAGATGAAGGGTACATTCATGGTATTCATGCCTTCAAGACACATGAACGGCCTCATCCCTCCTCCGCTTTACGCTGTTCCGACAACTGCGGGTACAGGTTCCGAAACAACCATAGCGGCTGTTATCACGGACACACAGACACACGACAAGTTCCCCATCATGGACCCGTTCATCCGCGCCCGTTATGCGGTACTTGACCCTGAACTTACTGCAGGTCTTCCGAAGAAGATCACTTCAACAACAGGTATGGATGCCATGACTCACGCTGTTGAAGGTTATACCAACATCTGGTACAACAACAAGAAGTTCAACGACTACGGACTCAAAGCCATCAAGCTCATCTTCGAGAACCTCGAGAAAGCTTATAACGAAGGCACAGACCTCGAAGCCCGCGGCAACATGCTTCTCGCTTCCTACTATGCGGGTCTCTGCTTCACACGCGGCGGCGTAGGTTATGTTCACGGCATCGGCCACAGACTCGGCGGTAAATACGGCGTGCCTCACGGCCTCGCAATGTCCGTAATCCTTCCCCACGTATTCTCAGACGCTCTCCTCGGCCCGGCTGTTGAGGACAAACTCGCTGAGATAGCCGACTATGTCGGCATCACCGGCAGCAGCGACAGAGAAAAAGCCCAGAAGTTCATAGCTGAAATCAGAGCCATGAACGAGCGTATGGAGATCCCCACCGGCTTTGACTGCATCAAGGAAGAGGATATCCCCTGGATCGCTGAGCACTGCCTCGACGAGGTTATGCCCACATATCCCGTAAAGGTAGTCTACAAGCAGAAAGTTATTGAAGACTTCATCCGCAATGAAATTATGATTAAATAATTTTACCTCAAAATGCGCCGTTGGTATTGTACCGACGGCGCTTTTATTATATAATAATTGCGTATTTTTTATTGAGGTGAAATCAAGACAAATGGACTATTCAATGACTAAAAAAGAATTCAAAAACGCCGTAGTTGCGAAACTTTCACATCTCTACGGCATCAAGCCCGACATAGCGGACAACATGCAGATTTACAAAGCCGTTTCCGCCATAGTCAAGGAAAAGATGACAGACGGCACAAACGAGTTCATCACCCGTACGAAGAAGGACAAAAAATCCCGTACGGTCTACTATATGTGCATGGAGTTCCTTATGGGTCGTTCCTTAAAGAACAACCTTTACAATCTCGGACTCGATAAAGTCGCGGCCGAAGCGCTCGAGAGCCTCGGCATCGACCTGAACGATATTTATGAGTGCGAGCCCGATGCCGGTCTCGGCAACGGCGGTCTCGGCCGCCTCGCCGCCTGCTATCTCGACGGTCTCGCCACCGGTGAGTATTCCTCAATGGGCTACAGCATCCTCTACGAATGCGGTATGTTCAAGCAGAAACTCATCGACGGCTGGCAGACAGAGCTTCCCGACTACTGGCTTCCGGGCGGCGACGTCTGGCTCACAGCCAAGGACGACCTCAAAGTAACCGTCGAATTCGGCGGCGACCTTGAGAGCAGCTGGCAGGACGGCTATTTCGTAACAAAGACGAACAACGCGATTTCCGTTATCGCGACACCTTATGACATGTACTGCCCCGGCAAGGACGGCAAAGGTTTCTCGCGCCTCCGTCTCTGGAAGGCAGGCGCGCCGAACTTCGATATGACGCTCTTCAACCAGGGCGACTATATCCGCGCTGTTGAACAGCAGGCCATGGCAGATGTTATCTGCAAGGTCCTCTATCCCGCCGACAACCATCCGGAGGGCAAGAGCCTTCGTCTGCGTCAGCAGTACTTCCTTGTTTCCGCGTCAATGCAGGACATCGTCCGCCGTCATCTCCGTCAGAACAAGTCCATTGACGACATTCCCCAGAAGATTGCCATTCACATAAACGACACACACCCGACGCTCGCCATACCCGAACTCATGCGTATCATAATGGACGAGTGCGGCTACAGCTGGGACGACGCCTGGACGCTTGTCACACAGACATTCGCGTACACAAACCACACGGTTATGAAAGAGGCCCTCGAGTGCTGGCCCGAGGACATCATGATAACCCTCGTTCCGCGTATCTACCAGATTATCAAGGAGATAGACAACCGCTATCGCTCCTTCGTCTGGGACATCTACCATGACTCCGAAAAAGTGGA
>JAFYJR010000095.1 GCA_017538005.1 Clostridia bacterium
CGGTGAATACTATAAGTGTAAAAACAATGTAACCGACCACTGCGCCGATAAGCGCTGTCTTGAAGACCGTTATCGCCCTCATAAAGCGTCGCAATATGCGAAAGACGAATATCATCGAGAGTGCCTGCGAAGCGCCTCCCACGACCGCAAAGAGCGTGTAGTTATAATGCCATCCCGCTCCGCCGACAACATACTTGTAATAGTAAATAGCGAGGTTCGCTGTGATGTAGAACGCCGAGTTTATGAGTATTATCGTGAGCGCCATTGTAAGCGCCTGGTCATTTGAAAACAGGGCCTTGAACATATCCTTTATGGATACGGTCTTCATATCCACAGTGGACTTCTCACGCACCATAATCGCGAAGTACGAGATAACAAGTCCCGTAAAGACGGAGATGATAATCGCAAAGAGTGAGAAGCCGCGTCGCTCATCGCCTCTGCCGAGCGCCATGACGCACATCATAGTGGCGACCGTGACTATAGCGCCGCCTATCGTGGCGCAGGTGCGTCCGAGCTGCGTCAGATGCTCACGCTCCGCGCCGGGCTTTGTAAACGCCGGGACGATGGACCAGAACGGTATATCAGCCATCGTATAAGTGACACCCCAGAGGATGTAAAATACGGCGGCGTAGACGATAAGTCCGGAACCGTCAAGTTTCGGCGGCGCGGAGAACAGGAGCAAAGTTACAAGCAGGTTCGCAATCGTTCCTATTAAAATCCAGGGCCGGAACTTGCCCCACTTTGTCTTCGTCTTCGCCGCGATGACACCCATGAGCGGATCATTGAATGCGTCAAAAACACGCGCCACGAGCAGGATGATACCCATTGCCCACGCGTTCGCCCCGAGCACGTCCTGGTAGTAGTACAGGACATAACTCGTGGAGAGCATGAACATCATGTCCTTGCCTATCGCTCCGAGACCGTATGCGGTTTTTTCCTTTTTGTTGAGTTTTGTTTCCAAATGAATTTTCCTTAAATCAGATTGTATCAAGTGCCTGCTTCAGATCCTCAATGAGATCATCGGCATTTTCAAGTCCGCATGAATAGCGGACGAGATTTGCGGGAACGCCGGCAGCGACGAGTTCTTCCTCTGAAAGCTGACGGTGTGTCGAAGTTGCCGGGTTCAGGCAGCATGTGCGGGCATCCGCAACATGCGTTTCTATGGCGGCAACTTTGAGGGCCTTCATAAACTTCTCGGCCGCTGCCTTACCGCCCTTTACGCCGAACGATACGACACCGCAGGTGCCGTTCGGCATATACTTCTGAGCGCGGTCATAGTACTTGTTGCCGGGAAGTCCCGCGTAGTTGACCCACTCGACTTTGTCGGAACTTTCAAGGAACTGAGCGACCTTAAGTCCGTTCTCACAGTGGCGGGCCATACGGACGGGAAGGCTCTCAATACCGAGGTTGAGATAGTAGGCGCTCTGCGGTGACTGTACACAACCGAAGTCACGCATGAGCTGTACTGTTGCCTTGGTGATGTAAGCGCCTGCAAGACCGAAGCGCTCGGTGTATGTGACGCCGTGATAACTCTCATCCGGTGTCGTGAGACCCGGGAACTTGTCGGCGTATTTATTCCAGTCAAACTTGCCGGAATCGACAATCGCTCCGCCGACGGCCGAGCCGTGGCCGTCCAGATACTTTGTCGTTGAGTGGGTAACGATGTCAGCTCCCCACTCAAACGGACGGCAGTTTACGGGCGTCGCGAAAGTGTTGTCAACTATGAGCGGCACGCCGTGCTTATGCGCCGCGGCGGCAAACTTGTCAAAGTCAAGTACGGTAAGCGCGGGATTGGCGATGGTCTCGCCAAAGAGCGCTTTCGTGTTATCCTGAAACGCCGCGTCGAGTTCCTCCGGCGTGCAGTCGGGATCGACAAAAGTGAAGTCGATACCCATCTTCTTCATCGTTACGGCAAACAGGTTATATGTGCCGCCGTAGATGGTTGAACTGGAGACAACATGGTCACCCGCAGTCGCTATGTTGAAAATCGCGAAGAAATTCGCGGCCTGTCCCGAAGATGTCAGCATGGCTGCCGTGCCGCCCTCAAGTTCGGCCAGCTTCGCCGCGACATAGTCGCAGGTGGGATTCTGGAGGCGTGAGTAGAAATAGCCCGATGCCTCAAGGTCAAAGAGCTTGCCCATATCCTCGCTCGTGTCGTACTTAAACGTCGTGCTCTGGATAATGGGTATCTGTCGCGGCTCACCGTTTCCCGGCACATAGCCGCCCTGTATGCAGGTTGTTTCAATTCTTTTTGCCATATGTATCTCCTTATTTCCAGGAACTGTTGAGATCAACGGTTCTGTTAAAGATTATCTTTTTATCAAAGTCGGAATTCGTATCGACCGTGTAGTAGCCCTTCCTCATAAACTGGAAGGTATCGCCCACTTTAAGTCCCTCAAGGAAAGACTTGTCGACAACCGAATCCTCAAGTATCTCGAGCGAATTCGGATTCAGGTACTCGCAGAGTTCCTTTGAATCGTCAGACGGGTTCTCAACATTGAACAGTCTGTCGTAAAGACGGACCTCAACATTTGCCGCGCTGTCGGCGGATACCCAGTGAATGGTACCGCGTACCTTGCGGCCGTCCGGTGTCTCGCCTCCCCTTGACTCGGGGTCATATGTGCAATGAAGGCAGGTTACATTGCCCTCGTCATCAGTCTCGTATGATGTGCAGGTGATGTAATACGCGCTCTTCAGCCTGACTTCGTTGCCCGGGAAGAGTCTGAAGTACTTCTTGACGGGTTCAATCATGAAGTCATCCTGCTCGACATAAATCTCTCCCGAGAAGGTGACCTTCGAGGTGCCGAGCTCCGGCTTGTCCGGATGAGGCGGCGCTTCTATAATCTCAGTCTTGCCCTCGGGATAGTTGTCGATTATGACTTTCAGGGGACGAAGGACCGCCATGGCGCGTGTCGCGTTGGCGTTTAAGTTGTCGCGGACGCAGGCCTCAAGAAGGCCTAAGTCAACGACGGAATAGGCCTTCGACACGCCTATGCGTTCGCAGAAATCGCGAATGGCGGCTGCGGGGAATCCCCTGCGGCGCATTCCCGAAATTGTGACCATTCGCGGATCGTCCCATCCGTCAACATATCCGCCCTCGACAAGGTACAGCGAGCGGCGCTTTGAAGTCACGCAATAGTTTAAGTTCAGACGCGCGAATTCTATCTGTCTCGGGCGGGGCCAGCCGAGCATCTCGGCTACATCGCCCTCATCGAGCACCCAGTCGTAAAGCGGTCTGTGATTTTCAAACTCAAGTGAGCACAGCGAGTGCGTAACGCCCTCTTTCGCGTCCTCGAGCGGATGGGCGAAGTCGTACATCGGATAGACGCACCACTTGTCGCCCTGTCTGTAATGCGAGAGGTGTGCGATACGGTAGATTACCGGATCGCGCATATTCATGTTCGGCGAGCTCATGTCTATCTTCGCGCGGAGCACTCGCGCTCCGTCCGGGAACTCGCCCGCCGTCATTCTCTTGAACAGGTCAAGGTTTTCCTCAACCGAGCGGTCCCTGTACGGGCTGTTCTTTCCGGGCTCGGTCAGTGTTCCCCTGTACTCCTTCATCTCCTCGGGAGACAGATCACAGACAAAGGCCTTGCCCTTCTCGATAAGGTGTATTGCCACCTCATACATAAAGTCAAAATAATCTGAGGCATAGAGTGTCTCGGGAAGTTCGCTCTCAACGAGCCACTCGATATCCTTACGGATGGACTCGGCATACTCAATGTCCTCCTTGCCAGGGTTTGTGTCATCCAGGCGGAGGTTGAATGTGCCCTTGTACTTCTCCTTCGTAAACCAGTTGATGCAGATGGCTTTCGCGTGGCCTATGTGGAGATATCCGTTGGGCTCCGGCGGAAAGCGTGTCTGCACATGGTCGTACACGCCCTTCTCCAGATCCTCGTCTATAAAGTCGTGAATAAAGTTACTGAATTCTTCTGCCATTATCTTTCTCCCAGTGAATGTCTCATATCGTCAAGGCGGCGGTTAACTTCCGTCTCGCCCAAAACTTTCATAATCTCATAAAGGTCCGGTGTGTTCGTGCGCGATGTAATCGCGACTCTTATAATCGTTGACACATCGCCCACATGGCCCTTGTACGCGTCAGGATTTGCCTTGTACTCCTTGACATTAGGCGTAAAGCCCAAAGGCTCGCAGATATCCTTTATGCGTGAAAACCATGTGTCCTTGTCATCGGATATGTTCCAGACCTCTCTGTACATGTTGAGCACGGATACCGCATCAGACGGTGCGATGTTCTCCGGCAAAACGCTGTAGTTCGGTCTGTAGTCATAGAAGTAGGAAACATACTCCGGAACATCCGACCACTTCGCAATATCTTTACGGGGTTTCGGATTCTCCCTGTCGATGTTTAAAATCGC
>JAFYJR010000096.1 GCA_017538005.1 Clostridia bacterium
CGAACGCGGTAATAATGCTGATAGAAAATGCCGAACGATTCGGACTGTCGCAGCTGCACCAGCTTCGCGGCCGCGTCGGACGGGGCGCTTATAAATCAACCTGCATTCTGCTCTCGGACAATATGTCAGAGCAGACAACGGAGCGCCTGAAAGTCATTACGGAGACGAACGACGGTTTTGTTATCGCGCAGCGCGACCTTGAACTCCGCGGCACGGGTGATTTTTACGGTACCCGTCAGCACGGCTTCCAGCCGGTCTATGTCAGCGACATGATAGGAAATCCTGTCGCGCTCGAAAAGGCTTCAGCCGCTGCGGATGAGCTCCTGGCCACGGATCCGGACCTCTCTTCAGCGAAAAACGCGCCTTTAAGGCACGAAGTTGACGCCCTGTTTGAGAGACTTGAAACGGCAAGCTGAGAATTTGACTTTTATTAATATAGAGAGTATAATTATTACAATTTGTAACAATTTTCGGAGGCACTATTTTGAGAATAGAGAACATCGAAAATTTGAATACTGAAGAAGAGATTGTCGAGTACAACTCATTTGCTGAGACAATCGGCGGAATGGTCGGAGGATTCTTTATCAGCATCTGTCTGTTCATAAAGAAAACTTTTGTCGACCTTTTCGGCGTTTTGAAACTCGGTTTTTCCTACATTGCCGGATTCTTCCGGGATACTGTGGGAACCGGAATCCGTGACTTTTTCGACGAGTTGTCCGATTACAGATACGAGCGTAAGGAGGCCAAGAGGGGAGTCCGACAGGCGATAAGGGATAATCCGACACAGATTATTCCCATTCTGAGAACTTACAGGCAGGCCCTCTCAGACGCGTATCCGAATCTCGTTCCGAATATAGTAAACACAATTCTCCCTCTGGCGGGATTTGCGGTACTGATAATCACGATAACCCATTTCAGCGCGACAACTTACGCGATTGAAGTAAAATCAGGCGAACAGACTGTAGGATATGTTGTTGATGAGGCTGTCTATAACGAGGCGGAGGATCTTGTAAAAGAGCGTTTCTCCACGGATCTTTCGGACAACAGCAACCTGGACAGTCTGAGCACATCCTATAAAATCTCCACTGTCAACCCGACAGAACTCACCGACTCGCAGACAATAAGCGACGGAATGGTCGAGAGCACGAACTCGGATTCGACTTATGCCTGCGGCGTCTACATTGACGGAGACTTCATCTGTGCTCTAAGTACTGAGACGGATGCAATGCAGGTGTTCAACAATATAATCGACCAGTATCCGAAAGAGAATGAAAACGATGTGGTCGGTTTCGTTCAGGATGTACAGTTCGTTCAGGGTATTTACGCGAATAACGACGAGACAATCTGGGACTCACAGGAACTCGCCGACGCGCTGACGAAGACCCGTTACAAAGAAAGACATTATACGGTCGTAGAGGGCGATACTCTTTCAAAGATTGCCTACTCAAACGGCATAAGTGTATCGGAACTTATAGATCTCAACCCGGAACTTGAAAAAGAAATCCATGTCGGTGACGATGTACTCGTTGCGGGCGAAGTAAACTACATCACGATGAAGGTTGTCCGTACGGTCGTTCAGAATGTTGAAATACCGTATAAGACCATAAAAACGAACAGCGATCACTACTATTCCGGTACAACCAAGACAACTCAGAACGGTGTAAACGGTATAGACCAGGTAACATACCTCGTCACCTATGTTGACGGTGTTCAGGTCAGCACCCAGGAAGTCAACCGCACGACGGTACGCTATCCTCAGGACGAGAAGATACTCGTCGGTACAAAGGCTGTTGTAGTACAGAAGACGGTATACGGCGGCGCGTATGAGCCGAGCACATATATCCGCGGTTACGGTAAACTTATCTGGCCTGTAAACGGCGTTTATACGGTATCCTCCGGTTACGGTCCGAGATGGGGATCGTTCCACGGCGGTATGGATATCTCAAACGGTATTGCGGGTTACACAATCGTCGCGGCCGCAAGCGGTACCGTAACGGTAGCTTCAAACGGCAATGTCGGTTACGGCTGCTATGTAATGATAGACCACGGCAACGGAATGTCCACACTCTACGGCCATATGCTCTACGGCTCTATCTGTGTCCATGTCGGACAGTATGTCAGCGGCGGACAGCCGCTCGGCAAGGTCGGCTCGACAGGTAACTCAACAGGACCTCACTGTCATTTCGAGGTCAGAATAAACGGCACCAAGACCAACCCCGCACCGTACATCGGCGCTTAAGGAGGATAAAACATGAAAATGCGTGCGGTAATCACCGTAATAGGACAGGATCAGGTAGGCATCTGCGCAAAGGTCTCGACAATCTGCGCGGAGCATAATGTAAATATTACAGCGGTTTCCCAGAACATCTTTGACGATTTGTTCTGCATGGTAATGCTCGTTGAAACCGATAAGCTCGACATCAATTTCGGAGAGTTCTCCGAGCTCCTGAAAGAGGAAGGCAAGACGATGGGTCTTGACATAAGAGCGATGCACGAGGATATCTTTAATTCCATGCACAGAATCTGAGGAGAAAACTATGCTTGAACTGCGCGATGTACTTGAAACCGTACAGATGATAGAAAACGAGAACCTGGATATCCGCACGATAACCATGGGCATCTCGCTTCTTGACTGTTGCGATTCAGATATAAAGAAATCCTGCGACAAGGTATATGAGAAGATCGTCCGCAAGGCGGAGAACCTTGTGTCGACAGGTGAGAAGATAGAAAAGAAATACGGTATTCCGATTATCAACAAGCGTGTCTCCGTGACGCCGATTGCCATGATTCTGGCCGCGTCCGGCGGGGACCCGCTTCTTTATGCCAAGACGCTGGAACGCGCCGTAAACACAATCGGCGTCAATTTCCTCGGCGGCTATTCCGCCCTGGTTCAGAAGGGCTTTGGCCCCGGTGACGAGGCGCTGATAAGGAGCATTCCCGAAGCGCTCGACATTACTGACCATGTCTGCTCAAGCGTAAATATCGGCTCGACAAAGACCGGTATAAATATGGACGCGGTAAAGCTTATGGGCGAAATAGTCAAACAGTCCGCCGAAGTCACCGCGTATAAAAACTGCATCGGTCCGGCAAAGCTCGTCGTTTTCTGCAACGCGCCTGAGGACAACCCGTTTATGGCGGGTGCCTTCCACGGAGCGGGCGAGCCTGACTGCGTAATCAATGTCGGCGTATCAGGCCCCGGCGTTGTGCGCTCCGCAGTGGCAAAGATTCCGGACGCGAACATTACCGAGATAGCGGAGATGGTAAAGCGTACCGCTTTTAAGATTACGAGAGTGGGACAGCTTGTCGCCAATGAGGCGGCAGACCGGCTCGACGTGCCTTTCGGCATCGTTGACCTCTCCCTGGCCCCGACTCCGGCTGTAGGCGACTCCGTCGCCCAGGTGCTTGAGGAGATGGGCCTGGAACAGTGCGGAGGAGCAGGCACCACAGCCTGTCTCGCGCTTTTAAATGACGCTGTCAAAAAAGGCGGCGTTATGGCTTCAAGCCATGTCGGCGGTCTCTCGGGCGCCTTCATACCCGTCTCAGAAGACGCGGGTATGATATCCGCTGCCCGTTCAGGTTGTCTGAAACTCGAGAAGCTTGAAGCCATGACAGCGGTTTGCTCGGTAGGCCTTGACATGATAGTGATTCCGGGTGACACCACACCCGCTGTCATATCCGCGATAATCGCGGATGAAGCCGCCATAGGTATGGTAAACTCAAAGACCACGGCCGTACGTGTAATTCCGGCGATAGGAAAGAAGGTCGGCGAGGAACTCGAATTCGGCGGTCTTCTGGGTTCGGGTCCTGTAATGCCCGTAAATACCGCAAGCCCTGAAAAGTTTATCTCTCGCGGAGGCAGAATTCCCGCTCCGTTGCAGAGTCTTAAGAATTAGTGTATAATTTTGAAGAAGGAGTGATAATATGGAATTCACAAAAGATGTACTTATAGGCGATCTTCTTGATGCCAATCCCGATGCGGCTCCGTACCTTTTTGAGATGGGTATGCATTGCCTCGGTTGTCCTTCCGCCCGCGGCGAGACACTTGAGCAGGCCTGCATGGTCCACGGCGTGGATGTCAACGACCTTCTGGCAAAGATCAACTCATAAATTTTAAGGAAAGGGTGAAGACGGGGACGCCTTCACCCTTTATGGTGTAATAATGAAACTGGACATGAGACTCCGTATGGTCGCGGGTCTGATAAGACCCGGCATACCGCTCGCGGACATAGGTACGGATCACGCGTACCTTCCGGTATTTCTTGTTGAAAATGACATAATACCGAAGGCTTTGGCGAGCGATGTGAAAATCGGACCTCTGGAGAATGCCAAGAAAACGATAAATAAACATAATCTCAGCGATAAGATAACGCCCGTACTTTCCGACGGTCTCAAAGAAATCCCTCACGAGTATACGGATTTCTGTATAGCCGGAATGGGCGGGGAACTCATTGCAAAGATTCTTGAAGAATCCCCATGGGTAAGAAGACAGGGAAACCATTTTGTCTTTCAGCCCCAGACACATCCCGAGGACCTGCGCAGACACCTTCTCACGAACGGCTATGAGATCATCAGGGAAGATGTCGTAAAGGAAAGGATGAAATATTATCTCGCAATTGAAGCGGTCTGTACGGGCGTGACAGAGGAACACAGGGAAGCCGATTACTACATCGGCAAACTCAGGGAAACGACAAGTATTCATAAAGGCAAATATCTCGAAAAGGTCGCATCAAGACTGGATGTAAAGCTCAAAGCGACAAGAGACGAAAAATACGGAAAACTCATAGATGAAATTCTGGAGGCGGCAAAATGATTACTGCAGGTCAGATATATGATTTCATTGACCGGATAGCGCCATTTGAGACACAGTCCGAGTTTGACAACGCGGGGCTTCTTGTGGGTGACAGAACGCGTGAAGTCACCAAGGTCATTTTCTGCCTTGATGTAACCGAAAAGGCGATAGAAGAGGCAGAGGAATTCGGTGCGGAACTCATCATAAGCCATCATCCGGTAATATTCGATCCGCTTGTTTTTGTTCCCACAAAATCAATAATCGCTAAGGCGATAAGGAAGAAACTCACCGTAATCTGCGCCCATACAAACTGGGATCAGGCAGAGGGCGGAGTGTCAAATATACTCGCGGTGCTTTTGGGACTTGATAATATCAGGAGACTTTCTGATACGGGCGAAGAGGCCATGGTTTATGTCGGGGACCTTCCGGTTCAGATGACCGCAAGAG
>JAFYJR010000097.1 GCA_017538005.1 Clostridia bacterium
GACCAGCCGATGAAGCTGAACTGAAGACAGAAGAGTTTCCACTTGTTGCCCTTCATCATGTTCCAGGAAGCCTTAACCGCGTCAAACGGATCCATTTCCGGATTCTCGGCAAGAATGTAGAAAGTCATCTGAAGTCCGTATGTCGCGAGGATACCCGGGATGATCAGAAGCACAAAGCCTATGCTTATGATAACCGCGACGAGGATTTTTGTAAGCAAAGCCTTGAGGAAAATGTCAAAGCGTGAGAATACATCCTCAAATTTTCCTTCGCCGTTCAAGAGATTAATGTTGTATTTGCAGTAACCGGCTCTTATGGGACCGCCGAGAATGAAGGTGGCAATACCCCAGATGGTCATAAGACCAACAACAATGGCGATGATGGCAATGACAAAATGCGGGATATACGGAGCCTGTTCAACAATCTGCTTAAGCTGCTCCGAGTCCGGAAGAGAACTGTCGATGCCGAGTTTTTCTGATATTTCCGAAAAGTCGTCAACATCTATGTTGGTCGAAAACGTCGGAGAGCTGACCGTTACGCCGCCGAGTAAAGCGGCAACAAAACCGGCCAGTACTGATGTGCCCCAGTGGCCTTTGAGCTTTTCACGGGCAATTGCGCGGTATTCTTTTGCAGTCATAATGTTTGCCTCCTTATTTGTTAAGTTGGTCAAGAGTTAAACTGAAGCTCGGCAGGAATTCCTTGAGGAATATTTCCGCCGCCTCGCAATTTAAACTGTGGATTGCGGCCTCGGTGGCCTCGCGGGCTTTGTCGAATTCGCGGTTGCCGACATTCTGTTCCTCGACGCACTTTATGAGCGCGCTTATCTTGTCGGCAGCCTTACAGAGTTTCCAAAGCTCCGCGTCCTCCTCCTTCGGCAGAAGGAGAGATTCGTATTCGGGACGGAGATCGTCCGGAAGCATATCAAGCAGTTTTCCGGTTGCGACTCTCTCGACCTCTTTGTATGCGTTTGTTATTTCCGGGCTGTAGTACTTTACCGGTGTCGGCATATCGCCCGTAATTATTTCCGATGTGTCATGAAACAGTGCGATGAGAGCGACCTTATCGGCATCAATATTTTTGCCGAGTCGCTTGTTGCTTATCACGGCAAGAGCATGAGCCACGACCGCAACCTCGAATGAGTGCTGCATCAGAGACTCCTCTTCCGTGTTTCTCATCAAAGCCCAGCGGTCGATGTATTTCATTCGCGACACAAAAGCGTAAAAGTCATTTGACATGACCTCACCCTCCTATGTTAAACAAAGCCCGCTTGAAACCAAGCGGGCCTCAGTTGTTGATTTATTTCTTTCTTGACTTTCTGGGCTTCGCTGCTTTGGCCATCTTTTTGCCGGCCCTGTCATAAGTTGCGGATCTGCCGGTGTACATAAGGATAATCGCGATGGCGGCAAACATAATGCAAACCATCATGAGCACTACGGCGATGACAGCGATTATTGTGATGATAAGCATCGAAATCATAGGATATTTCCCCTTTTTAATTATAACTATTCACGGAAGATACTAAATGATAAATATGAACAGAATATGAACAAAACGCATTATTGTAAAAAATATATCTATTTGCTACAATTTTTGTATCATTTCAGTGACAGGAGGTGGAATTGTGCACGGTGACTTTTTCTTCACATTCGGACGATGGATACTGCCCATTTTGGCTTTCTATATCACTGTCGGCTGCGGCGTTTCGCTCATACGCGGTAACAAGAAAACCGGAACCATAGGTTACCTGGTCAATTCCGCCAACGGCGATCAGATACCGCTTGTCGGGTATGAGACGGCCATAGGCCGCAGCCGTGCCTGTGACATAGTACTGAATTACACCACTGTTTCACGTTTCCACGCTGTGCTTACAAAGCGCGGCGGCCGTTGGCTCGTCTTTGACACACATTCAAAGACGGGAACATTCGTCAACGGCGAGCGTGTCGACAGTGTCAGTCTGCATCCTCTGGAAGTGAAAAGCGGCGACACGCTGGTCTTCGGCAACGCCATCTTTGCTTTCTATGATTTGGATGATCTGACTGAGCCGAAGACGCCGCGCGAGGAAGTAACCGAAAATCCCGCGCTGTTTGAAACAGGTGAAGAGTTCCATACCGGAGAAATAATATTACCTGAACACTTAAAGACAGGATGCTCTCTTAAAAATCTCCTTTCAGGCGACGAGATAAACATAGACAGTGCGGCTTCAATTCTCATAGGAAGAAGCCCCGATGCCGATGTTCAGATTTCAAACCCCGCCGTCTCCTATTCACATGCTCTGATGTCCCGCTCCGAAGAAGGATGGATTATCGAAGATCTTGATTCAGACGCGGGAACTCTGTTAAACGGAGAAGAACTCAAGGAATGCACGCCGCTTAAGGACGGCGACATTATAGAAATTTGCGGATTCACAATCCGATTCACACAAAAGGAAGGAGGATAAAAGTTGTCCGGACCACGCTGGTTTCCGACCATGCTGTTAATCTCCATATTCCAGGTTATAACCTTCTATCAGGTCATTTTTTCCGCTGAAGGCGAACTTAACAAGGCAGCTGCCGTGGTTTTCTTCGCTTTCACCGCGATTGAATGGCTTTGGTCCGTCGTGTCAACAATCATCCTCCGCAAATCTTCGCTCGCTCTTGAATACATTGCCTTCTTCCTTACCGGAATAAGCCTGGTGGTCAACGCGAGCGTCAGCACATCGCTTCTGATAAAACAGTTTGTCGCGGTATGTATAGGCTTTATCTGCTATGTTTCCCTGCTCTTCATCGTTGCGGATGTGGAGCGGGCAGAAAAATTCAGAAAACCTTTTGCGGTTGCCTCAATAGTAATGCTCGTCGTCACCCTGATTTTTGCAAAAAATATCAACGGAGCATATAACTGGATTTCATTCGGAGGCTTTTCAATTCAGACTTCCGAATTTGTAAAAGTCACATTTGTATTTGTCGGTGCGGCGACACTCGAAAAGCTTCAGTCCAGCCGCAGCCTTACTCAATATGTCATTTTCTCGGTCATATGTATCGGCATGCTTTTCCTTATGCGTGACCTTGGTACGGCGCTGATATTCTTCTTTACATTCGTTGTACTTGCGTTTATGCGCTCCGGTGATGTCCGTACAATCCTCTTCCTCATCCTCGGAGCGGCAATGCTTGCCGGACTTGTAGTTCTCATGCGTTCGGATTACATCATGGCCCGTTTTGCCACATACAGACATGTATGGGAATACGCGAATGCCAAAGGATATCAGCAGACGCGCGTGCTGACATATTCGGTGAGCGGCGGTTTACTGGGTCTCGGCATAGGCAACGGACATCTGAGAGATGTCTTCGCTGCAACTGAAGACCTGATTTTCGGTGTGCTCTGCGAGGAGTGGGGAATGCTCATAGCGTTTCTTGTCGCGCAATCATTCGTTTTCATCTTCATTCACAGTATCCGTTGCGCAAAGGGTGCTCGAAGCGCGTTCTATTCAATTGCCAGTTGTGCCGCCGGCGGCCTTCTGCTCTTCCAGGCAGCACTTAACATATTCGGTGTCACGGACTTCCTTCCGATGACAGGCGTAACCCTGCCTTTCGTAAGCCGCGGCGGCTCAAGCACGATTTCCTGCTGGGCGCTGCTCGCTTTCATAAAGGCGGCCGACAACAGAACATGGGCGGGAGGTAAACGATGAACAGAATTTTCAAAAGATCATATATTCTTTACCTCTTCGCGCTCGCATTCATTGTCGGCCTGGCAATGCTCTTCTTCACAATGGGCATAAACTCCGGCAAATGGGTTGTAAAAGACTACAACAAGCATCTCTACTCAAACGGCGAACTTCTCGCCGCCGGTGAGATTACCGACAGATACGGAGTCGTACTTGCCAAGACCGTGGACGGCGAGCGCAAGTTCGCCGATGATCAAAAAGTCCGCGAGGCAACCCTTCACGTAGTGGGTGATACGGGCGGATACATTGCCACAGGCGTTCATTCCGCAATGAAGTCCCACCTGACCGGATACAGTCTCTTGAACGGCGTGTACAACCTCAAGAAGAACGGAACAGGTAACGACATCCAGCTTTCGATAGACTCGCGCCTTTGCGTCACGGCAATGGAAGCGCTGGGCAACTATCAGGGAACAATTGGCGTATACAACTATAAGACCGGCGAAATCTACTGCGCCGTTTCCCTTCCGACTTACGATGTATATAACAAGCCCGACGACATAAAAACTGACACAACAGATAAGTACGACGGCATCTACTTAAACCGCTTCTTCAGCGGTGTATATACGCCGGGCTCGACATTCAAGATAGTCACGGCCTGCAGCGCGATTGAAAACATAATTGACATAAATCAGCGCACATTTACCTGTAACGGCGCCTGGTACAACAAAGCGGGCAGTGTCGTAAAATGCAATGGTGTACACGGCACGGTGAACTTTGAACAGGCCATGCAGCAGTCCTGCAATTCCGCTTTCGCCGCGATTGCCGCCGAACTCGGCAATGAAAACATGCAAAAAACGGCTGAAGAATGCGGATTCAACAGCCGTGTAATGGTCGATAACATCCGTTGCGCAACAAGCCGCTACGATGTTAAGGATGCGTATGAAATTGACAGGGCTTGGTCGGGAATAGGCCAGTACACTACTCTTGCAAACCCGTGCCATATGGCGACACTTCTTGGCGCAATAGCGAACAGATCCGGTTTCACTCCCGCTCCCACACTCATAAAAAACAAGAATACCTCAAAGCTTGACTATATGGGCTCTGTGCCGGCCAAGCGACTTGATGATATGCTCCGCTCAAACGTAGAAAACTACTACGGCGACAACAAATTCCCGAATCTCGAAATGTGCGGTAAAACCGGCACTGCTCAGGTTGCAGATGACAAACCGCACACCTGGTTTGTCGGATACTCACAGCGCGATGATTTGCCTCTCGTCATCGTCGTTGTCTGTGAAAACAGCGGCGACTACGGCATAAACATCGCTCTTCCCATAGCAAGCCAGGTCATGCAGAAAGCCTACGAACTCTATGTTCTCGCTTACGCAAATCTCGGCGAAGAACCTTAACTCTTCTTCGCCTTTGACTTTTTCTTTTCAGGCTCCGCCGAAGCTTCAGGCTCCGGCGGAGCTTCTTCTTTGCCGTAACGCAGGGAACCGTCTGTGTAAACCGCTATTTCCTCGAGATTTGCAATTACATATGCCTGCGCATTCAAATCGTAATAATTCTTAACAATCATCTCACCATGCCGGTCTTCTTTTTTTGTGTTGATTCCGAGGCGATTGCCTTCTTCAGTTGCGATTCGGGCTCTTTTTCCTCGCTCATCAACAATTGTTTTCAAAAGACCCTGTGCCTCAAGCCACTGTGCCATTTTAACAGCTGAAATCGGCTGCACATTTTTATCCAGAACACTCTCAACCCGTTTGGAAATGACGGATATCGATACCGGTGTATCAGACATAACTATAACGCTCTTTTGCGCAAGAGTAATGGCAAAAGGATATATAGGGCGGTTTCTTTCCACGCCTATTTTGCACCCGTTGGCGATATATTCGCCGATGATATCTGCAGCAAGAGAAAAGGCTCTGCAGAGAAAAACATTATTCAATGTTGAATCGTCGGCTACATCTTCTCCCGTTGTAGGATCTATTCCCTGCGCGAGTTTCTCAAGATAAAGTTTTGTTGTGTAGATCCTGTCATTATCTGTCATTTTTATTCCTCCTCAGAAAGATAATAAAA
>JAFYJR010000013.1 GCA_017538005.1 Clostridia bacterium
CAGAAGTAACGAACACGCTTTTCAGCATTTTCAAAAGTCAGTTTTCTGTTATCCTCTTTTATCGACGGGCAGTCATAACCGGCCTTCTCAAATATTGCGTATGCGGATTCCCCGAGTCTGCCCTTTGGAAGCGCGATGTTGACCCATAAGTCATCAGAGGTATCATTGATTTCCTCGGGCCTTTCAAGTCTGTCGGTATATACCGCAAAGCCTATGGCGCCGGCCTTTTTGCCGAGTTTTTCCATGAGGTTGTCGTATCGTCCTCCGGCGAGCACTTCATCCGGAACACCGTTTACAAATCCTCTGAAAATTATGCCGTTATAATATCTCGGATCATACGGCATGGTCATATCGAGGCAGATTTTGTCGGCTATGCCCTTTTCATTCAGTACATCAAAGATCTCTTTCAGTTCATTGAGCGGAAATTCAAGTTCCTCGACATACGCGACGGGAAACAGCCTGTCAAGACCTTCGGAGAGAGGCAGATAAAGTCCGGTGAGAGTTTCAAGCGCCCTTACAGTCTTTTCATCTGTTCCCCTGTCCGCGGCATACTTCTTTACCGCTTCGGTGTTCTTTGATGAAATGAGTTCAAGCAGCTCTTTCGGGGCGGCGAAACCTTTGAGAAGCTGCGCCAGAAAACCCGCGTGTGAGATATCGAGAGTGTAGTCATCACTGACTGTCTCAAGACTCTTTACCGCAAGTTCAAGAACCTCGCAAATCGCCGCAACATCAATCTTTCCGATACACTCAAGGCCGGTCTGCATTATCTCCTTAAAGCCCTGTGAACCGGGAGTCGTGCGGTAGACATTCTCGCTGTAGTAAACCTTTGAGAGTTCGTCTTTTCCGACATCCGTATTCTTCACAATGGACAATGTAACATCCGGCTTCAATGCCATGAGTTTTCCTGTTGTATCCGTGAAAGTCAGAACGTTTTCACTGACAAGAAAGCTCTTGTTTTTCATATAGAAATCATACTCTTCAAACTTTGAGACCTTGTACTGCGTATAGCCGTACTTCTCAAAGAGAGCGCGAAGCGAAAAGAGTATTTTTTCATTGTTTCTGAGGTTGAGTTCTTCGTAATTCATCTACTTTATCCTCTTCAGAACTGTCTTGTAACCGCCTGTGCCGTATGTGTAGGCGCGGTTGACACGGCTGATGGTTGTAGAGCTCGCGCCGGTTGCCTTTGAGATTGCCCCGTACGGAATCTTCTCATCAAGCATCTTCACAACGCCCATCCTCTGGCTTATGTCGATTATTTCCTTGGTGGTCATAACATCTTCAAGAAACGCCTTGCACTCCGCCTCAGTCTTTAGAGACATGATGGCTTTCACAAGCATTTTTTCGTTTTCGCCTTTAAATATATCCATTGAAATCCTCCGCTTTATCGCTTTAGTATGCTAACATATTAACACGCTAACACGATAAAATCAAGGGTAAATTTAAAAGGTGCATCAGAGATGCACCTTTTCGTTGATTTTACGAAGAAAATCGCGGTCAAATTTTTCGACGCGGCGGTCATAGGTAATGAGACCGTTTACCTCCCCTTCGACATCCGAGACCTGCGTGTAAACGGTCGCGGACAGACCGCGCGGTATGTTCCTGATTATCCGCCTCTCAAAGAGCTTTTTGTACGCTCTCTGCAGGAGCCCTTTCGTCGGATACATATGATATCCGAACGCCTTCTTCGTGTACATATGCCCCGGCGTCGGCTTGCTGTATCCGCCGAACTCAGAAAGCAGGAAGCATCGGGAATCCTTCGGCACATAAATCGGGTAGAAATAGATGTGCTTTGAGACGAAATCTCCTCCGCCCTGGTCGTGCCATCCTGAAGTTGAATCAATCGTTCTTGTCGGATCAACCGAGCGGATGTGTTCTGTCACAGCCTTTGAATCAAACTGTCCCCAGCCCTCGTTGAAGGGCACCCACATCGCTACCGAAGTCTGATTCTTAAGAAGATCAAGAGTGCGGTCAAGGTCACACATATACTCTTCCCTGCCGGATTCGTCTTCTCTCGCGAAAAACTTTCTGTGTTTTGTGTCATTGAGATTTATGTTCAGAAGCGGAAGAATACCCACACAGAAAAGGTTGTACTCCCCGCCTCCGTTTACCATATCCTGCCAGACAAGCATACCGAGTCTGTCGCAGTGGTAGTACCAGCGAAGCGGCTCAATCTTTATGTGCTTTCTTATCATGTTAAAGCCCATGTCTTTGAGCATCTCTATGTCGTAAATCAGGGCCTCGTCGGAAGGTGCGGTAAGCATGCCGTCAGACCAGTATCCCTGGTCTAAAACACCGTTGTGGAAATACGGTTTATTGTTCAGCATAAGACGCTGTATACCGTTCTCATCAGGTCCCACACCGAACTTGCGCATGCCGAAGTATGAGAGCACTTCATCCTCTCCCGCGATTATCCTGAGGTCATAAAGTTTGGGGTTTTCAGGTGACCACAGTTCATAGGAAGGCAGTATTACAAACAGCGGCGAAGGACCGCTTTCGGAGGCGATTACATCGTCACCGTCGAGAACTTCGACGGTGACCTCGGGGGCCTCCGTCTCCGCCCATATTTTCACCGTGTCACTGTCAATGTCCGGGACGATTTTCAGATCGGAAATATACATTGCCGGCACAGACTCAAGCCAGACCGTGCCCCAGATGCCGGACTGCGGCGTGTACCAGATGGTTCCCGGATTATCGCTCTGCTTTCCCCTCGCCTGCACGCCTTCGCCCGACGGGTCATAGACCTCCACCTGAAGGACATTCGTGCCATTCATAATACTATCCGTAACATCAAAATCAAAAGGGAAAAAACCACCCTCGTGGGAACCAACATAGCAACCATTCAGTTTTACGACGCAGGCATAGTCAACGGCGGTAAAATGCAGAATGGTCTTATCTTTCAGAAAACCGTCCGGTATTTCAAATTCAAGATTGTAGTAAAGAAGGTCGTCTGCCGTAACTTTTCTCTGTACCCGTGACAGCAAAGTCTCCGGTGAAAACGGCACAAGAATATCGCCGTCATAGTTTCCGTCGAATTCCTCCGAAAGACCGCGTATCGCATACTTCCAGAGACCGTTCAAGTTGAGATAACCCGAACGGACAAGCTGCGGACGCGGGTATTCCTGTAACGGCTTATCGCCCACATCGTCAAAGAATCTTGATTTCATGATATTCGGCATAACAGACCTCCGAATTAAAGACTGAATCAATTATACAAAAATTAAAGCTCCCGGGCAATATCCCGGGAGCTTTGGAGCTGATAGCCGGATTCGAACCGGCGACCTCTTCCTTACCAAGGAAGTGCGCTGCCTCCTGTGCCATATCAGCAAATCTTACGCTCCCATATAATAACACCCGAAGGTCCAAAATTCAAGCGCTTTCTTGACATTAAAATACGCGCGCAATATAATTTTAGCACTACGAAAGGGTGACATTATGCTTTTAAATCAGAAAAATCCGCACGGCGGAGACATCTATCACAACGACACCCTCTTCGATTTTTCCTCAAACGTCAATCCGTGGGGAATTCACCCGCATGTAAAAGAGGCCATAATCAAATCACTTGACAACGCGGACAAATACCCCGACCCCTACTGCACACAGCTTCGGAAAAAGCTTGAAGAAAAAGAGGGCGTAAACAGAGAGAAAATACTCTGCGGCAACGGTGCCGCGGATTTGATATACTCATTCGCCATGGCACTTCCCGGAGAAAAGCCTTCCCTTATCCCCGTCCCTACTTTCTGTGAATACGAAACGGCGATGAAGGCTGCAGGCAAACCTTTTGTAAACGAAGTAAACGGCGACTTAAAAGACTACGAAGCAATATTCCTCTGCACTCCGAACAACCCGACAGGCCAGCTCATTCCGCCTGAAGGAATAGAGAAAATAGCCAAGACAGGCATCCGCATCTTGCTTGACGTAACATTCCTGCCCCTGACGGACAATCCCTTTATCTACAACCTTCCGGGACTTCTTGAATTCTATCCGAACATCGTGGCACTGAAAGCATTCACAAAAGACCACGCCCTCGCCGGCGTCCGCCTCGGATACTGCATGTCTTCAGACAAGGAATTCTTAAACCGGATGGCAGAGAAATCTCAATGTTGGAATGTCTCTACAATAGCTCAGGCAGCGGGCATCGCCGCGATTGAGTGCGATGATGAAGTAAACGCACAGATAAGAGAGCTCTGCGCTGAACGCGACAGAGTTTATACAGAACTTAAGAAAATCCCGAATCTGCAGGTTTCTCCGAGTTCAACAAACTTCCTGCTTCTCTATTCTGACAGAAATCTCTACTACAAACTCAAGGACAGAAAAATACTTGTCCGGGACTGCAGCGAAGAAAAAGGTCTCGGCAAAGGCTACATCCGCATTACTATAAAAACAAAACTTGAAAATGAAATGCTCATAAATGTTCTCAGAGAGATTCTTTCTTAAACAGCAAAACAAAAACGCACAGGTGTTTAAGCCTGTGCGTTTTCATTTATGAGATTGTTTATCCACTTGCCTTCCATCGTCAGGTAAATACCTATGGCTGCCTTCACGTAATTGAGCAACTGGATTACAAAATAGATCCAGAACACCGAAAGCGCGGTAAAGTTTACGAGCAATGTAGCCGTCGTAACAAGGAACACCCAGACAAAGCCTGCATCCATGATAAATGTGATAATCGTCTTGCCGCCCGAGCGCACCGTGAAGTAGGTGCTGTTGCAGATGGAGTCCGCAGGCATGGCTATCGAGGCAATCATCATAAGCCTTGTCGCAATATGCTTCACCTCAGCGGTTGTCGAGTAAAGCTCAGGCACGAACAGTGACGCGATGACATAGAGCACCGCCGTTACAATGCTCATTCCGAGACTTAAGACAACCAGTTTGTAGGCCGTGTACTTGACTTCCTTCATATCTCCGGCACCGAGTTTCTGTCCGACAACGATACCGACTGTCGCACCCATTGACAGGAATATCGTACCGAAGAGGCCCCAGAATGTCTGTGAGATACTGAATGCCGCGACGACAT
The DNA here is from genome assembly GCA_017538005.1 of Clostridia bacterium. Lineage (GTDB taxonomy): Bacteria > Bacillota > Clostridia > Oscillospirales > Acutalibacteraceae > UBA1227. The sequence goes on from JAFYJR010000013.1 coordinate 5,015, forward strand.
CTATTCCCCTGTGAGAATAGCACTGTGTAAGCCTCGTCATACCGGCCGCCCAGATAACCTCATTGAGCATAAGCGGAGTGCCTTTTACAATGATACCCCTGATAAGAGTACCGGGTATTTTAAACGATCTGTATGCTTTTGAAGCAAAACTTATAAGACCGGAAGAAGTGTGCGTATGAGTCCAGATGATTAAAAACGCGAGTTCAACAAATCTGGCAAATACCGTGGCTATTGCGGCGCCGGCGACCTCAAGACGTGGCGCGCCGAACTTGCCGAAGATAAGTACATAGTCGCCGATCAGGTTTACCAGAACACCCGTCATGCTCGCGGCCATAGGCACCTTGGTCTGGCCTGTCTCACGCAGCGTACTCGCGTACGCCTGCGTCATTGCCGCGGGATAAAGTCCCACGAGCATGATGAGCATATACTTCTTTGCCACGGCAAGTGTCTCGGCGCGCAAAGCCGGATCGCCGTCGCCTTTGAGATAAAGCCCTATCAGAAACTCGTTCTGCACGGCGTAAAGCCAGCAGAACAGGAATGTCAGTAAAAGTCCTGCGGCAACCTTGAACCTGAAGGCATTGCGCAGTCCGTCGGGATCGTTATTTCCCGCATACTGCGCGCCGAAAATACCCGCGCCGGAGACAAGTCCGAAAATGGCGAGCATATAGACAAACAGGAACTGGTTCGCTACCGACACGCCGCTCATGGAAGCCGTACCCAAAGTACCGACCATGAGGTTGTCGAGCATCGACAGGAAGTTTGTTATGAAGTTTTGAATGATTATCGGTATGGCAAGGCCAAGCACATACTTGTAGAATCCCCTGTCACCGAAATACTTCGACTTCTGCAAAACTTATTTCCTTTCAAAAAGTGAAACAGCGTAATTTTTGAGCAGTTTCATCTTCTCATCGCTGTCACTGAAGCGGCGTACCTTTCGTACAACACCGCTTGTCATCTCTTTAATTTCCTCAGTCTGCTGTACCGTCGCATCAACTATGCTGCCGACGCTCTCGTCAAACATGTCACGGTAGTGCAAAACGACTTTGTTGAAGTGCTTGAGGTCATTGATTATCGTTGTGAAATCCGCCGCGAGCAGCATAATAAACGCCAGTGCCAGAACCTCGGTTGCGAGCGGCGGCACATTATCCATAAGGCCTTCGGCAATGGGTTTGATTGCGTAGATAATCAAAACACCTGCAAGGCCGAACCCCATACTTGTAAACAGACTGATTCTGCCGTCCAGGTTCAGCGGCCAGCTGCTGTAATCCCACCAACGCGCGTGGAATATCTTTTCAAGTCCCCAGGATGTAGCAAATTCAAGTATCGCGCTTCCTATCATAGAAACCAGAAAGACCTTCCATACCGGTGTCGTTACCCTGTTATCCGCCGCGACATTTACAAATATCGAAATAATTACCGCGCCGAAACCGTAAATCGGGATTATCGGTCCGTACAGGAATCCCCTGTTCTGCCAGCGTCTGGTTTTAATGGTGCAGTAAATCGACTCATATACCCAGCCCAAAAAGCTGTATATGAAGAAAAGACAAACATATCTTGAAATTATCATCTGTTATCTCCTCATGGATATAGTTTCATAAAAAGCGACGCATTTATCCGCCACACAGACAATCAGCCCTTCGCGTGAACGCGGAAATCTGAAGGGATTCAAAGGCCACATATGGCAGTAAATTATCTGATAGACTTTCTCATCTGCATCAAATATGAATACGGCATTCGCAGCAGCTCTTTTCGCGTGCCGGAAACCGTGCATGCGATGTGAACCATCGCCTCTCTCATGCCAGTCATAAAGATAAAAGTCATGAAGCATGGCGCCTTTTACCAGTGACTCCATATCCACGG
>JAFYJR010000014.1 GCA_017538005.1 Clostridia bacterium
CCTTTGAGTTGTTAAAACCTTTTGAAAGTAGTAAAATAGGAAATATCTTATCAGTAGAGAGGTAAATCGATGAAAAAGACAGTGGCGGTTTTACTGCTTGTGACGATAATGCTGACCTTCGGCGGATGCGCCGGAGTGAAGGAGTATTTGTGGCCGACGCCGACGACTGCGGCTCCGCAGGCGCCCACGTCGGACATTATGATAGTGCCCGGCTGGTCCATAGTGCAGGTCGCGGAGGCGCTGGAAAAAGGCGAAGTCTGCTCCGCCGAAAGCTTCCTTGAGGCGGCAAAGGTCGTACCTCCGGGATATGACACGCTGGTTGATGGTCTCGGATCCGCGGACGGATATCTCTTTGCAGCAGAGGGTTTCCTCATTGCCAACACATACAATATGAGCCAGAACAAAGACGGCGACTATGCACTCCACAGACTGCTGAACATTTCAAGCCAGACTCTTGACGCCATAGCTTACGACGGCACAACCGCATATGCCCGCGCCGAACAGCTCGGTATGAATATGTTTGAAGTTTTCACGCTTGCTTCAATCATTCAGTATGAAGCAAACCTGGGCTCAACGGACAAAGACTTTGAGATAATGCAGCAGGTCTCTTCCGTGTTCCATAACCGTCTGGACCATCCCTACAGCGGCTTTATATACATCGGCAGTGACGCCACAAGAAAGTATGTCGAAGTCAAAATGAAGAAATACATTGAAGACAACGGCCTTGATTACAACAAATACTTTGAAGGCTACTGCACCAACGATTCCTATGACCTGAAAACCGCCGGACTGCCCGTAGGTCCCGTAGGCGCACCGTCCGTAATGGCCATAAAAGCGGCTCTCTGGCCGGCAGACACGAACTACTATTTCTTCTTCACGGATAAGGACAACAACTTCCACTTCTATACAAACTACGAGGACTTCCAGAACGAATGGAACAACAAGTATAAACACTGAGGTTTTTTATGAAAAAATTCATTTCTTGGAATGTCAACGGCCTGCGCGCCTGTGTCGGCAAGAACTTCATTGAAGAGTTCAAAGCACTGGACGCGGATGCCTTCTGCCTGCAGGAGACAAAACTTCAGGAGGGGCAGATAGACTTAGACCTTCCCGGCTATTTCCAGTACTGGAACTATGCCGAAAAGAAAGGTTATTCCGGCACGGCCGTCTTTACAAAGGACGAGCCGCTCGCCGTGACATACGGCATAGGCTCGCCCGAGCATGACTGCGAAGGCCGTGCCATCACGCTCGAGTATGACGGTTACTACCTCATAACCTTCTATGTCCCCAATGCGCAGGACGGTCTGAAAAGGCTCGACTACCGCATGGACTGGGAGGATAAGGTACGCAGCTACGTCGGTGAACTCAGCAAAAAGAAACCGGTTATAATCTGCGGAGATCTCAATGTCGCGCATGAAGAAATTGACCTGAAAAACCCGAAATCAAACATCGGCAACGCGGGTTTCTCATATGAAGAGCGCGGAAAATTCACCGAACTGCTTGATTCCGGCTTTGTAGACTCATACAGATACCTCTATCCGGAAAAAATTGAGTACTCCTGGTGGTCATACAGATTTAACGCCAGGGCGAACAACGCGGGCTGGAGAATAGACTATTTTGTGGTATCGGAAAACGCGAAAAACAAGATAGCGGATGCAAAGATTCACACTGAAATCTTCGGCAGTGATCATTGCCCCGTAGAGCTTGACATCGACCTTTAGTTTTCGGTCGTCTGTCTTGTATTGTATTGTAATACTGTGATATACTTTCTTTATATAGTTTCTTCAAGGGAGGGTCACTATGGAGCGTCTGAAGAATATATTTGTTACTCTCTTCGGAAACCAGCTTGGTCTCCATGAGCGTTTCTTTAACATCGCGTGCATAGGCGGCGCGGCAGGCACCATTATGGCAACTGTTGCCTCCGCCATTTCTATAAGCCGTGTCGCAAAAGCGGAAGGTATGGGATTCTGGGAATTAGGAAAACCCGGAATGATTGCGTGCGCCGCGACCATTATCTTTTTCATCCTGACTTTCGTAATTTACCGCATTTCAAAGAACCTCAACTTCTCCATTGTCCTCTGCCTTGTAGGATTAAACTTCATACTCTTCCCCGCCCTCTACCTGACCGTAGGCGGTATCGGAAGCGGTATGCCCATCTACTTCGTCATGGGTATTGTCTTCACGGTTTTAATGCTGGAAACAAAGCCCATGATAATCATGTGCATACTGGAAACCGTCTGGTATGTATTGCTTTTCCTCCTCTCAGGAAAACACCCCGAAGCCATAAACGACGTTTTCTTCCTCATGCCAGAGTGGGCAATGTATCTCGACGAGGCAATGGACTTCTTCACCGTTGCTCTCTCCACATCGGTTCTCGTAAAAATCCTCGCCCTCTGCTTCGAGTGGCAGCAGAACCGCACCAACGAACTCCTGAAACAACTTGAAGAACTCTCCGTAAAGGATCCGCTTTCAGGCGCATATAACAGAAGATTCCTCCTCAAATACATAGAATCAGGCATAGAAAAACACAAGGAAACAAGCGCACCTCTGTCAATAATCATGTTCGATATCGACAAGTTCAAGCGCGTAAATGACGACTTCGGTCACCTCATAGGCGACGAGGTCATAAAAGGTTTCGCGCAGGTACTCCTTCAGAGCTGCCGCAACTACGACGTAGTTGCGCGCTATGGCGGCGAGGAGTTCATCCTCGTTATGCCCGGCGCATCCGAGGAGACCGCCTACGCGCGCGCCGAACAGATAAGGCAAAAAGTTGAAACCTCAAGCTTCTCCCCTGAAATCAACAGACCCGTCACGGTCAGCGGCGGTGTCGCGGGCTACCTCAGTTCATACAAAAACGTGGAAGAATTCATCGCCGTAGCTGATGAAAAACTCTACACGGCAAAAGAAACCGGAAGAAACAAGGTAATCTGGAAAGGTTCCGGCGAACAAGAAGGAAGTAATTAAAAGTGAAAGAAAGAATAAAGGCTGTATTTAAAGAAGCCTTTGCCGAAAATGTGCCGACGAAGAAGAAGTTTTTCTACTACGTCTGCTTTATGTCTCCGCTTTTCTCATTACTTGCGACAATAACAAATCTTATTACCGGTACGGTAACGGGTGACAATTCATC
>JAFYJR010000098.1 GCA_017538005.1 Clostridia bacterium
ATGAAGCAGGTATACTTACCGACTGCGGGGTTCTCGTTTATAACCTTCATCGGTATTGCTTCCTCGTCTTTAATGTAACCGTTCGGATAGCGGACAGCAGTTGTTTCATGAATCGGATAGAAGTACTCGAGATAGTCGGGTTTCTCTTTTAAAATCGAGGCTCCGGACCACGCGTAGAGTGTGCCGACAAATGTGTCGAACTGACCCTTTTCATGATCCTCAATTTTTGTCGGCTTGAAGCCCGCGACCTTTGAGAAAGCGACATAGGCGTGATAGGCACCGCGTGTTGTCCAGTGATGGTCGGTTCTGAAATAGACATACTCCTCATCGACATAGCGGTTGAGTTCTTTATAAGCATCGACGCCCTTTACGTTCTTCGCGGTAATGGCGCCGTAGGCCGCCTCAATACCGGCCTTCTGGGAGCGTCTGTCAGTGTGGTACTCCTCAGGTCCGTAGAACTCGATAGAGGTCGGAGCTATGAGCATATAGACGTTTATATCCGGTACCTTTTCTGCAAACGCGCAGATATAACCGGCATAGCGTTTCATGCCGTTTTCGTTGAGTCCGAAGATCTCCATTGCCCTGTCGCCCTGAACAATTATGGCTCCCGTATTTTTGTACTCTGAAGCCGTCGTCGAGGCTCGGGTGTACTCAGTCGTTGTGGCCTTGGTGGTTTCACTCGTGCCGGGTTCTTTATAGTTCTTCGTTGTATCGGTATTATCTTTGGGTATGCTTGTCGTCTTTCCGAAGATTATTATGCAGATCATTATCGCGACGACCACGAACACCGAGCCTATGGCTATCGGTATCTGCTTGGGGTCAAAACCTTTTGTACTCATCAGATGCTCTTTCCGGATTCCACATCCAAAATTTTATTGAAAACCGCGACCTGCGATTGTGAAACGTACTTGTCGAGGTGCATGCTGCCGAAATACCATTTCTTGTACTCGCAGGCATTGCCGAGTTCCTCGAGATATGTGTTCAGGATGGACAGTCTGTTCTTGTTCAGCGTTTTCAGCTGGAGGAAATCCTTTATGCGCGCCATAGGCTCGTGAGTGATGATGTAGTCAACTTTGTTGTTGTAACGCTCGATGTTTTCGGCGCCTTCAAGCAGTTCCTGCTGGCTCGGAGACTCCTCTTTGAACCATGTGTTGTTTGAGAGGCGCAGGTCTATGTCGGGGCTCTCGCCGCCGCCCATGGTGAAGAAGGTCTTGCCTTCTATGGTAAAGACCTGTCCGCGCATGAGGTGATAAAGGTTGCCGCCGAGATAGTGGACCTTGCCTCCGTTCCACTCTGAAACTTCCATGTTGTTTAAAATCCTGAAGTTTTCATGAGTACCGTCTATGAAACAGACATTGAATTTTCTTTCGCCGAGCTTCTTTAAGACCTTTTCCTCTTCCTTGCTGCCGTCCCAGATAAAGCCGAAGTCGCCGCACACTATCAGTGTGTCGCCCTTCTGAAGCTTTTTGGCGGGGCCGGAAGTGAAGCGTCCCAGATCGCCGTGCGTGTCGCCGGTTACATAAATCAATTTGTCACATCCTCTTTATTTTCAAAGGAAATATTGCTATACTATATTACAACTTATTTAAGAGTAAAGTCAAACATTCTCAAGGTGGATTCTGTTATGAAGAGACGATTAACATTTTTTGTCACAATAATGTTAATTATTACTTTCCTGGCGCCGACGATTTTCGCCGTTCCGGCATCCGCGGCCTACAACAGCGAGATCGATTTTGAAGCGGAAGTCGTCTATATGGAAAACCTGGACCAGAACTCCGTGATTTTCAACAAGAACTCGACAAAGCGCGTACCTATGGCTTCCCTGACGAAAATCACGACAGCGATGATAGTCCTGGACAAGTGCAAGGATCTGGACGAGGAAGTCGTTGCTTCCGAGTCGGCGATTGCCGCGCTTCGCGGAACAAACAGTTCGACGGCCGGAACGAAGGCAGGCGAAGTCCTGACCGTCCGCGAACTGTTAAATCTTCTTCTGGTGCGAAGCGCGAACGAGACAGCTCTGATCCTCGCCGAATATGTTGCGGGCGACATACCTACGTTCGTTCAGATGATGAATGACTTCGCCGAAAGTCTCGGCTGCAAGGACACGCACTATGTCAATCCTCACGGTCTTGACGCCGAAGGTCACTACTCCACCGCAGAAGACCTCGCCATAATCATAAAATACGCTCTTCAGAACGACACCTTCCGTGAGATAGTCGGCACCGCCGAGTACACGATGCCCGCGACAAACAAGCGTAAGGAGACAAAATACCTAAACACAAACAATCTCCTTCTCTCAAACAGCAAGTACTACTATGAACCCTGCAAGGGTATTAAAACCGGTTCAACGACAAATGCGGGCTACTGCCTCGCCTCTTATGCCACAAAGAACGGTTACACTTATCTCTGCATCATAATGAACGCCCCGAACAAACCCCTCACCGAGGAATCCACGGTCAATGTAAACTACGCGTTCCGAGAGACAAAGATAGCTTACGAATGGGTGTTCAGCAACATAAAACTGAAGACCGTCGTATCCACCACGGACATCATCGATGTTGTCGATGTAGCCCTCGCGAAAAAGACGGACCACATCAGACTCGTCCCCGCAAATGACGTATCAGCGCTTATGCCGGCAAATCTCGACACGACTCAACTCGAGATAAAAACCGTTCCCGGCTCGGTTCCCAGCAATCTCAAAGCGCCTATAAAGGCCGGAACGGTCATAGGTCAGGCCGAGATAAAATACGCGGGCGACACTATCGAGACCGTCGACCTTGTCGCCGGAGAGGATGTCGACCGCAGCCTGTTCGCCTATATGAAATACGGCATAAAGAACTTCTTCAAGAGCAAATTCATGCGCTTCGTCTATGCCGGTATCGCGGCCTTCATACTTCTTGTGATAATTCTCCGTTATTACAACAAGAACATCCGAAAGAAGAAATACAAAGTCGTAAAGGGCGGCAAGCGCCCGGTCCGCACCGCGACATCCTACAACAAGAAGTATTCCCGCTCGACAAAGTTCGATGACAAGAAAAACAGATAAAAAAAGCCCCGCCTTTTCGGCGGGGCTTTAAGTTTTCTTTAGTCGTCGAGTTCCTCTTTGTCGAGCTCAGCGAAATATTTGATTGTACGAACCATCTGGCTTGTGTAGGAGTTCTCGTTGTCATACCAGGCAACAACCTGAACTTCCCAGGTGTGCTCGGAAATCTGCTCAACCATTGTCTGGGTGGCATCGAAGATGGCCTTTGTCTCACCGACGATATCGGCAGAAACAAGTTCTTCCTCAGTATAACCGAAGGACTCGGACTCTGCGGCCTTCATTATCTGGTTGATCTGCTCAACGGTAACTGCTGTACCCTTGCAGACTGCGCAGAGAATAGTGGTTGAACCTGTGGGAACAGGTACGCGCTGCGCGGAACCGATGAGTTTGCCGTTGAGTTCGGGAATAACGAGACCGATGGCCTTCGCGGCGCCCGTTGAGTTCGGGATAATGCTGCAGGCAGCGGCTCTTGCTCTTCTGAGGTCACCCTTCTTATGAGGTCCGTCAAGAACCATCTGGTCACCGGTATAAGCGTGAACGGTTGTCATGATACCGCAGACTACGGGAAGGCTGTCGTTGAGCGCCTTTGCCATGGGAGCAAGGCAGTTTGTAGTACAGGAAGCGGCTGAGATAACCTGATCTTCCTTGGTAAGAGTGTCATGGTTTACGTTGAAAACGATGGTCTTAAGGTCATTTCCTGCCGGGGCGGAGATAACAACTTTCTTCGCGCCTGCGCGGATGTGGGCCATTGACTTCTCCTTTGAGGTATAGAAGCCTGTGCACTCGAGAACTACATCGACACCAATCTTACCCCAGGGGAGGTTGTTTGCGTCGGCTTCCTTGTAGATTTCAATCTCTGTACCGTCAACTATGATGGAGTGATCTGTGTAGTCAACCTTGTCAGCGAGAGCATAGCGGCCCTGAACTGAGTCGTACTTAAGAAGGTGAGCGAGCATCTTCGGCTCGGTGAGGTCGTTTATGGCGACAACTTCGTATCCTTCTGCTGCGAACATCTGGCGGAAAGCGAGACGTCCGATACGGCCGAAACCGTTAATTGCAACTTTTACTGACATAAAAATGCCTCCTGTTTTTTATTCTTTTGAGACCTACAGGTATACTATAACAGATTGACAAAAAAATATCAATTGATTTTTTTGTGCGATTTACCGCTATTTTTATGCCTTATTTATGGTAAAATAACAATTGACTTTATATACTTAAATTTAGTATAGTATTATTGTTAAAAAATAAACAATCTTTCAAACGGAGGAAGAAAAATGGCCAGAGAAATGAAAACAATGGATGGCAACACCGCTGCCGCTCATGTATCCTACGCGTTTACTGAGGTTGCGGGTATCTACCCCATCACGCCGTCCAGCCCCATGGCCGACTACGTAGACCAGTGGTCAGCCCAGGGCAGAAAGAATATCTTCGGAACAACAGTAAAGGTTTCCGAAATGCAGTCAGAAGCCGGTGCCGCAGGTACGGTTCACGGCTCACTCGCCGCAGGCGCGCTGACAACCACATACACGGCTTCACAGGGACTTCTCCTTATGATTCCGAATATGTACAAAATCGCCGGTGAACTTCTCCCCGGTGTATTCCACGTTTCAGCCCGCTGCGTAGCTTCACACGCGCTCAATATCTTCGGTGATCACTCGAACGTTTACGCATGCCGCCAGACCGGCTTTGCCATGCTCGCCGAGACGAATCCGCAGGAAGTCATGGACCTCGGCGCAGTCGCCCATCTGGCGGCAATAGAAGGCCGTGTTCCCTTCATCAACTTCTTCGACGGTTTCAGAACATCACACGAGATACAGAATATCGAAGTCTGGGACTATGAGGATCTCAAAGAGATGTGCGACATGGACGCAGTCGCAGCGTTCCGCGCTCACGCGCTGAACCCCGAGAATCCGTCCATGCGCGGTTCCCACGAAAACGACGATATCTTCTTCCAGCACAGAGAGGCCTGCAACAAGTACTACGACGCAGTCCCCGCCATTGTTGAGAAGTACATGGACAAGGTAAATGCCAAACTCGGCACAGACTACAAGCTCTTCAACTACTACGGAGCGGAGGATGCCGAGAACATCATCGTTGCCATGGGTTCCATAAACGATGTTACTGAAGAAGTTATAGATTACCTCAACGCAAACGGACAGAAGGTCGGCCTTCTCAAGGTCCGCCTCTACAGACCGTTTGCCGTTGACAAGTTTGTCGAGGCTCTGCCGAAGACGGTTAAAAAGATTGCCGTACTCGACAGAACAAAGGAGCCGGGCTCCATAGGCGAGCCTCTCTTCCTCGATGTTGTTGCCGCTCTCCAGTCCAAGGGCATGACAGACATCAAAGTCATCGGCGGCCGCTACGGCCTCGGTTCAAAGGACACGCCTCCTTCATCCGTATTCGCCGTTTATGACGAGCTCGCGAAAGCGGACCCGAAGCCTCACTTCACAATAGGCATCAACGATGACATCACATATCTCTCACTTGAGGAGAAACCGGCACCCATCACCGCAGCAGAAGGCACTATCGAGTGCAAATTCTGGGGTCTCGGCGGCGACGGCACAGTTGGCGCGAACAAGAACTCCATCAAGATTATCGGTGACTATACCGACAAGAACGTTCAGGCATACTTCCAGTATGACTCGAAGAAGACCGGCGGTATAACCATCTCACACCTCCGTTTCGGTGACAATAAGATAAAGAGTTCCTACTATGTCAACAAGGCTGACTTTGTCGCATGCCACAACCCTTCCTACATCGAGAAGGCCTACCGCATCGTCGACGATGTCAAGCCCGGCGGTGTATTCCTCATCAACTGCCAGTGGGATGAGGCGGAACTCGCCGAGAAACTCGACGCAAAGACAAAGCAGTACATCGCGAAGAACAATGTACAGCTCTACACAGTTAATGCCATCGACCTCGCCATCAAAGTCGGCATGGGCAAACGCACGAACACAATACTCCAGGCTGCGTTCTTCGCGTTCGCGAACATCATGCCTATAGAAGAGGCGGTCGAGCATATGAAAGACGCGGCCACGAAGTCCTACTCAAAGAAGGGCCCCGAGGTCGTAAAATGCAACCACGACGCAATTGACGCCGGTGTTACGGCGTACAAGAAAGTC
>JAFYJR010000099.1 GCA_017538005.1 Clostridia bacterium
CCATCTTCTTACCGTCAAGGTCGTGCTGCTTTGCCATTGCGACGGGAGTTTCAACCTCTATCTCCTTAAGCGGAAGGTCTCTCGTGGCTTCATAGCACTCGAGCATGGCTATCTCGCTGATGAGGGTGCGGAACTCCTTGTTACCGGTATTTTTGTCTCTCAGGATTGAGAGCTTGTGCTGGATAAGCGGATGGTTTGTGATTACGATGTTTCCCATAGTTATTCTCCTTCTATCATATCTACGCGGCGCTGGTGGCGTCCGCCTTCGAACTCGGCGCTTAAGAAAGCGTCGACGAGGTCGAGGGCCAGACCGGCGCCGACAACTCTGCCGCCCAGGCAGAGTACATTTGCGTTGTTGTGGTTTCTGGTGAGACGGGCGCTGAAGGTGTCGGAACAGCACGCGGCACGGATGCCTTTGACTTTGTTGGCCGCCATGCTCATGCCTATGCCCGTGCCGCAGCAGAGAATGCCGAGTTCGGCCTCTCCGTCGGTGATCTTTTTGCAGAGGGCTTTGGCGATGACGGGATAGTCAATGGAATCGGTGTTGTATGAGCCGACATCCAGGTACTCCTTACCCTGCTCGTCAAGGTGTTTCATGATGGCCTGTTTCAGTTCAAAACCGCCGTGGTCACAGCCGAGTACAATCATTGACCCAATCTCCTTTTCAGTTCACGCTCGGCCTGGGGAACGCGCAGGTACGTGGGTAAAAGGTCTGTACAGGTAATCGCCTTTACACCTTCGTCCAGCATATCCTTTGCGCACAGCGCAACGGATACGGCGTTCTGATAAAGGCGGTCCTCAGGGGCAAGCGTGCAATGTAGTTTTTCACTCAAAATATTATAACACAAAACAGCACCGTCACCAACAAAAACAACATCTTTTTTCAAAGATTTCAACTTTTCGTACAGTTCGTCAATGAGGATGGCTTCGTCGTCTGAAATTCTGTTTACTTTTCCGTCTTTTACCTCAAAGGTTGCCGTGTACACCTGGTTGCAGCGGGCATCCATTACGGCGCAGACGGTTGCGTCGGAATCGATGAAATTATAGGCCATTGAGCGCAGTGTTGAAACGGGGACGCAGTTGGCAGCGTCGCCCTGAGTAAGGCCCTTAAGGGCGGCGACACCTATGCGCACGCCGGTGAAGGAACCCGGACCGGAGTTAATGGCGAAGATATCGATATCTTTAAGCTCCGTCCGCGCCGTATCAAGGACCTCTTTTATCATCGGAACCAGGGTCTGGCTGTGTGTCAGACCCTCGTTTTTAAACTGTTTGGCAAGTACCTTTTCATCCTCGAGGATTGCGACGGAAGCGGGACCTGCGGTGCAGTCAATTGCCAGTATTTTCATTCCGTCTCCCCTTCTATCGTTATTGTCCTGTCGTTCTCGCCTTCGCCTTTGGTTATGGTGATTCTTATGGCGTTTTCGGGCAGGGCATTTTCTATGTTCTCACTCCACTCGACAGCGAGTATTTTTCCCTGGTCAATACAGTCGAAAAAGCCCGTGGAATAAAGGTCTTCCCAGGTTTCTATGCGGTACATGTCAAAATGGGCAAGAGCGCCGTAGTCATTGACTATGGCAAAGGTCGGGCTTGAGATGTTTTCGGTTATTCCGAGACCCTTTGCCAGGCCCCTTACAAACGCGGTCTTGCCCGCTCCCATCTCACCGAAAAAGGCGAGCACATCTTTGGCTTTAAGCGTCTTTGCGAAGTCTTCGGCAAAGGCCTCAGTCTCGGCGACTGAAGTCGTTTTTATCTCTCTCATGTGCTCACCTCCTTTAAAATTCATTAAATTTTATCATATCTATAAATAAAATACTACTTTTTTGTTACATCGCCGCGGTAAACTTGAAAAAAACGGTACCTGTGTTTATAATAGACAAAGATTTTAAGAAAGCGGGGTGGTAAGCCTGAAGAACTCAATTGTTCATTTCCTGAAGGGAACGGACTGGATTCTCCTTACCCTTGCGCTTATCGTTTCCGTTTTCGGCACGCTTATGGTCTACAGCGCGAAGCTGCACACCGTGACATCGGGCATTCCCCGTGACGCCCTCGTTATGGTGATTGCCGCGGGCCTGGGCCTTGTGGCTGCGATAATCATGTCGCTTATCGACCATGACATCTTCTGCAAGCTCTGGGTTTTGTGGGCGGTAATCGGCGTGGGACTTATGCTTCTGGTCATGTCCCCTCTCGGTGTAGCACCTCCCACCAGACCGGACTCACAGATCTGGATCAAACTCGGTTTCTTCTACTTCCAGCCTTCCGAGCTCGTAAAAGTGCTGTTCGTAATCACTTTCTCAACGCACCTGGCAAAGGTTAAAGAAGATATCAACAAACCGCTTAACATACTCCTTCTGGGCATTCATGCCCTGGTCCCGACACTTCTCGTCATGAAGTCCGGCGACGACGGCTCGGCTGCGGTGTTTATCTGTATAGCCCTGGCCATGATATTCATGGCGGGCATAAGCTGGAAGTACATCCTCGCCGCAGTGATTTTAGTCGGAGCCGCCATACCGCTTCTCTGGTTCAAGTTCTTCTCCGACTACCAGAAACAGAGGTTTATTGTTATCGTGGATCCTGAGGCATACCCGGATGTCGCGTACCAGCAAAACCGCGGTATTACGGCCATCTGCAACGGCGGTTTCCTCGGTGAAGGCCTCTTCAAAGGCACCTACACCCAGCAGGGCGCGGTACCCGTAAGCGAGAGCGACATGATCTTCACGGTTATCTGTGAAGAGCTCGGTTTCGTCGGTGGTTTTGCGGCCTTCCTACTTCTGCTTCTCATCATTTTAAGAGTTGTCAGGGACGGCAGAAAATCCGGCGATACGGCCGCCACCTTCATGGGTTACGGCATAGCAGCGATGATAGCCGCTCAGATGATCATAAACATAGCCATGTGCCTCCGCGTAGGTCCGGTTATCGGTATCACTCTTCCGTTCTTCTCAGCCGGCGGTTCATCCACCCTGTGTCTGTACATAGGTCTGGGACTTGCCTTCTCGGCATACAGAACGACATACAACTCAAAACCGAAAAACTTCAGGGTGTCACGCACGGCGACACCGTTCAGAGTTTAAAAGAAGCCACCCTTTCGGGTGGCTTTTTCTTATACCTTTTCAAGTTTTGCGTAGTTTGCCATAAGTTTCTTGGTACCTGCCTTATCAAAGGCAACTTCGATAAGGCTGTCATTGCCCATGGGCGACACCGAGAGTACTACGCCCGTGCCGAAGGCGCGGTGGTGGACCGTGTCGCCCACCTTGTAGTCTATGTCCACGGCGGCCTGAGGTTTCGTCTTCGCGGATATCTTACGCGACGTGTTGTACGATTCCATCTTGGACGCGTCGCCGTAAGGACCGTCATACTCCTCGCCGCCGAAGTCGCCGCTGTACGAGGAAGAGAAACCGCCGAAGCCCTGGAATGAAGGCTTTTTGTAGTTGGAGGCGTATCCCTTGTAGCCGTAGCCGGCGGTGGAACGCTGAGGCGGTTCCTCAAAGTACTCGACGGGTATCTCGCCGATAAAACGCGACTGCGGATTTCTGTTTGTCTGGCCGTAGAGCATTCGCATTGACGCGTTCGTCAGATAAAGCTTTTCCTTGGCTCTGGTTATGCCGACATAGGCGAGCCTGCGCTCCTCCTCCACTTCGGAACTGTCAAACATAACCTGTCTTCCGGGGAAGAGTCCCTCCTCCATGCCGACAATGAAAACAACGGGGAATTCAAGTCCCTTCGCCGAATGAAGTGTCATCAGAACGACTACATCCGACTTGTCGTTGTCCTCATCAATATCGGAAAGCAAAGCAACTTCCTCAAGGAAGCCCTCGAGGTCGCCGTCCTTATTCTCGTCGAGATAGACGATCATATTTGTTTTGAGCTCCTGAAGGTTCTGCCAGCGGTCCTCAAAGCTGTCTTTATCGTTCTTTATGTACTCAATGTAGTTCGTTGCGGAGAGAAGG
The DNA here is from genome assembly GCA_017538005.1 of Clostridia bacterium. GTDB lineage: Bacteria > Bacillota > Clostridia > Oscillospirales > Acutalibacteraceae > UBA1227. The sequence continues at coordinate 3,945 of JAFYJR010000099.1, forward strand.
TCGTCTAAAAGCTCCGGTAAGGGCTCATCCAGGGCTTTTTCGCGTAAAGAGTCAATCATACCCGTAAAAGCCATAAGCTTGCCTGCAGCGCGCGAGAGACGCTCATACTCGTCTGCCCGTGACATTACCTCAAAGATGGATGTTCCGAGGCCTGCGGCTATGTCGGCGGCGCCGTTGACCGTGGCGTCACCTATGCCGCGCTTCGGCTCGTTTATCACGCGACGCAGTTTAACATTGTCTGACGGGTTTACTATAAGCGTAAGATACGCCAGCGCGTCGCGTATCTCCTTGCGCTCGTAGAAGCGTCTGCCGCCGACCACCTTGTACGGCACGGACATACGGACAAACGCGCGCTCTATGGCGTTCGACTGGGCGTTTGTCCTGTACAGAACCGCGTGGTCGGAGTAATGCCTGCCGTTTGCGACGGCAGTCAGGATCTCATCAGCAACATATACACCTTCGTCAAGTTCCGAATCAGCGGTATAGAGAGTGATTAAATCGCCCTCGGGAGCTTCAGTCCAGAGGTTCTTGCCTTTCCTCTCCTTGTTGTTCGCGATAACTGAGTTTGCGGCGGAAAGTATATTGCCTGTTGAGCGGTAGTTCTGCTCAAGGCGGATAAGTCTTGCGTTCTTGTAGTGCTTCTCGAAGTCAATGATGTTCTCGATGGTAGCACCGCGGAACTTGTAGATACTCTGGTCGTCATCACCTACTACGCAAATGTTGTTGTAACCACCCGCGAAGAGCGATGTGAGGACATACTGCGCGTGGTTTGTATCCTGGTACTCATCCACATGGACATACTTGAAACGCGCCTGGTAATACTCCCTGACATCCTTGTCTGTACGAAGGAGTTTTACGGTATTGACGATTATATCGTCAAAATCCATTGCGTCGGCGTTTTTCAGAAGCTGCTGGTAGAGTTTGTAGCACTCGGCATACTTCTTCTGACGCGGATCATTTCCCGCTGATGCGGCAAACTCATCCGGGTCTATGAGCTCATCCTTCGCCTTGCTGATGGCTGAGAGAATACTCTTGTGAGGAAGTATCTTGTCGTCTATGTCCAGAAGCCTCTGGCACTCTTTCATGATTCTCTTGGAATCATCCGTGTCATAGATGGTAAAATGCGAGGAGAAGCCGAGCCCGGCTCCACTGCGGCGAAGTATGCGGACACATATCGAGTGAAATGTGCCAGCCCAGACATCCTTCGCCTGCTCCTCGCCGAGATAGAGGGCGAGGCGCTCCTTCAGTTCGTTCGCCGCCTTGTTTGTAAAAGTAATTGCCAATATCTGGTACGGCTGTGCGAGTCCCGTACTGATGATATGGGCAATTCTTGAAACAAGGACGGTGGTTTTTCCCGAACCCGCGCCTGCAAGTATGAGCAAGGGGCCCTCAGTCGCTTCGATGGCCTCCTGCTGTTTGTTGTTCATTTTTGATCTGTAATCCATTATTTTTCTCCGTTCTTGCGGGCGGATAAAAAGTCATTGAGAATTATTGTGGCGGCGACCATATCTACTTCGTCGCGCCTCTTTTTGCCGAATGTGCCTGCCTCGTTTAAGAGACCGTATGCCTCAACTGTCGTCAGTCGTTCATCAAACAACTCGACATCAATACCGTATTCGGTCTTTAAAATCTCGGCAAGCATTTTTGACGCTTCAGCGTGTTCGCCGAATGAGCCGTCCATATTCAGCGGCAGGCCGACCACAACCAGCGAAGCGTTTCGCTCTGAAGCTATCTCGGAAATGCGCTTTGCGACATGAGGCATATATGTTTCCCTGATTACCTCTACGGGTGAAGCCAGCACTTCAAGTGCGTCACAGGCAGCGACTCCCGTGCGCGCGTATCCGTAATCAATACCTAAAATAACCATGGAATACCTCAAATCTAAAAAAATGCGGCGACAACGATTGTCGCCGCATAAAATCAACCGGTCTTCTTAGCTTTGTCTGTATCTTTTTCCTTGTCCTTATCCTTCGCGTCAGCGTGATCGGAACCGTCGCAGGTACCCGGCAAAGCATTTGCCTTGTACCAGCCTGCGCCGGTCTTTGTGCAGCCGCTTCCGGCAAGGAGACCGGACTCTGCGCAGTACGAACGATAAACTACCGTACCGTCATAGTCAAAGTCTTTCTCAGGAAGTCCTTCGTGAACCTTTGTCATTACAAGGTTCCAGATGTTCGCGGCAGGGTTTGATCCGCCGGTCTGCAGTTCTTCCTGCTTGTCATAGCCGTACCATACGGCTGCGCAGTAGTAAGGTGTACCGCCGCAGCACCATTTATCCTTGGTATCTGAGGTTGTACCGGTCTTCATGTATGTCGTGAAACCGGTTACGCCTTTACCCCAGCCTGTACCGCCGCCCATTGTGACGGTCTGAAGGATCTTGTTCATGATGGTGGCTGTATCCGAACCTATGGCCTGTTCGGGATTAGCCGCGGTTTCAAGATAGACATTCTTTCCGGAGAAATCAGTTACCTTGTAGTAGCAATACGGCTTGTAGTATTTACCGCCGTTACCGAAAGTACAGTAAGCGGCGCACATTTCAAGTGTGGTGACACCTCTTGACATACCGCCAACGGCCAGTGACGAGAAGTTCTTATCTGTATTGTCACCGTCAGCGATGAGCGTTGAGAGATGGAAGTGGTTTGTTACATAGTCAAACGATGTATCAAGACCCACTCTCTTCAGTGCCTGAGCCGAAGTGGTGTTCAGGGACTGCGCAACAGCGGACTGAAGTATGCAGTAACTGTCTTCAGAGCCCATGGAACCCGAGAAGTTACGGGGCCAGCGCTGACCGTTTACGATGATACCGTAGTCCATAAGACGGGTGGAATAGGTCAGTATATTTCTGTCGATGCCGGGTCCGTAAACAGACAGAGGTTTGATGGATGAACCCGGGGATCTGACTGCGTCAGTGGCACGGTTGAGACCGCGGTTGATGGTCTTTTTGCCGGCGCCGCCGACCATGGCAACTACTCGTCCCTCGTAGTTCATTATCGTTATACCGGACTGAACCTTACGCTTGGTTCCGTTGGAACCGTCCTCGGTTCTGTCCGCCTCTTCCGGGAATCCCGTACGATTGACATAGATATCCTCGGCGGCCGCCTGGACATCCTCATCAACCGCGCAATATATCTTAAGACCTCCGTAATAAATCATTCTGTATGCCTCACTCTGGGTGTAGCCATACTGACTCTTGAGGTCCTTGATGACGGAGTCTATTACATAGTCAACATAGTAGCTGTTGATCTTTGTGTCCTGTTTTAAAGTCTTGGAGACTTCTTTTGAAGGTACGAAGTTGGGATCGTTTGTAAAGACGATCTTATAGTTTACGGCGTCCTCGTACTCCTGCTTTGAGAGCTTGTGCTGATCCTTCATGTACTCAAGGCAGAGAAGCTTACGCTTCTGGTTGTTATCAGGATTAAGCAGCGGGTTGTACTTCGTCGGAGCCTTCGTGATTACCGCCATGGTCGCAGCCTCGGCGGCATTCACTTCCTTTATGTCCTTGCCGAAGTACTTCTGCGAGGCCGTCTGCACTCCGTAACATCCGGAGCCTAACGGAATGGTGTTCAGATAGGCCTCAAGTATCTCCGACTTGTCAAAATTCTTTTCAAGGTTCAATGCGTACAGAATCTCGTTGAACTTACGGGCTACTGTTGCCTGTTTCTCATCAGTCAGATTCTTTATAAGCTGCTGCGTTATCGTTGAACCGCCGCCGGAACGACCAAGCGTCAGTACCGCTTTGAAGGTACGCATCCAGTCAACGCCGGAGTGCTTGTAGAAACGCTTATCCTCAAGGCAGATAAAGGCGTTCTGAACATCTTCGGGAATCTCGGAAAGGTCAACCCAGATACGGTTCTCCTCACCGTGAAGCCTTGCTATCTCATAAGTCTCGCCGTTCTTGTCGTAGGCATAAACTATCGAGGTCTGGTCCTGACTGTTCTTGTAGGCGTCAAGGTCAATGAGTTTATCACCGTTTACCAGTGAAATCGTATAACTCAGTATGCAGACGCCGACTATAATCATAGTCAGTACCAAAACTATAAGAAGCGATAAAAGGACGGTTGCAACGCGTCCGTTTTTCGGCTTTCTCACGGTCATAGTCAAAAATCCTCCAACAAGCTAAACTAAACTCAAATCAGAAAAAAGCAGACAATTACTCAGCCGTCTGAACAACCTTCATCATTTCTTCAACGGTTGTAATCTTCTCCTCAACGAGTTTCAGGGCAGAAGCTTTAAGTGTGCTCATGTGCTGTTCTTCAACAGCGTATTTAATCATATCGTCCATGTCGGCCTTGTCCGCAATCATACGGCGCAGCGTCTTGTCGATAACAACGATTTCATGTATGGCAATACGGCCTTTGTAGCCCGTATTGTTGCACTGGTGGCATCCCTTGCCGCGGACAACTGTCTTCGGGTGAGCGCCCATGGCCTCACACTCTACATTGTCCGGCTCGTACTCCTCAACGCAGTTCGGGCATACCTTACGCATAAGACGCTGCGCAACGATACCTACAACCGAGTTTGCAACGAGGTAAGGCTCAACACCCATATCCTCAAGACGTACGATGGATGAAAGCGCGTCGTTCGTATGCAGTGTAGAACAAACCAAGTGTCCTGTGATAGCGGCACGAACGGAGATTTCAGCGGTCTCACCGTCACGGGTCTCACCGACCATTATAACGTCAGGGTCCTGACGCAAAAGAGAACGGAGGCCAGCGGCGAATGTCATACCCGCGAGTACGTTAACCTGTGTCTGGTTGATGTGCGGAAGCGTACGCTCAACGGGGTCCTCAACTGTGGAAACGTTAATCGGTTTCTGAGCGAGTGTATCAAGGATCATGTAAAGAGTTGTTGTTTTACCTGAACCTGTAGGTCCGGTGATGTAGATAATGCCGTTCGGGTTACGAAGGATTGTCTGCATCTTCGCGTAGTTCTCCTGGTTCATACCGTATGACTCTGTACGGTCAAGCTTGTTGTTCGTTGCGAGGTAACGAAGAACGGCCTTCTCGCCGTATACGGTAGGAAGTGTGGATACACGGACGTTCATGTCATAGCCTTCAATGATCTGTCTGAAGTGACCGTCCTGAGGGACACGGCGCTCGGCTATGTCAAGGCCCGACATAATCTTGATACGGGCGATAAGCTGCTTGTTGATGGCCGCTGCGAGGGTAACGTACTGAACAAGCATACCGTCGGTACGGAGACGAACTATGGTCTCTTTCTCAAACGGCTCGATATGAATATCCGACGCGTGTGTCGTGTAACCGTGTACAAGGAGTGAGTTCAAGAACTTAACGATAGGTACATCGTCACCGACATCCGCTTCCTCGAGTTCCTGAACGGCAGCATTGGTGGGAAGATCCACGCCGACGTTGGCCTGCTGAGCGGCTGTCTTTGTCGAAATCTCAGCGTAGTAACGGTCGATGGCCGCAACGATATTGCTGGACTCGCAGAGGTAAACCTCAAGGGTCATACCTGTCGTCTGACGAACATCCTCAACCGCGTAGAAGTTCAGCGGGTCGGACATACAAACCGTCAGCTTGTTCTCATCCTCTGCGATGGCGATCATATTATACTTTGACGCCAGCTGCTTCGGTATACGCGCAACGGCATTGGTATCTACCTTGAAGTTATCAAGCTTGATAATCTGAAGTCCCATCCTCTTTCCGAGGGCATCAAGGACTTCCTTCTCGGTAATGTAGCCCTGCTCAACAAGAATCTGACCGAGCTTCTTCGAACGGTCCTGCTTCTGTATAGCCAGAGCCTCTCTTATCTGTTCATCGGTAACATAGCCATACTCTTTCAGCATCTCACCGATAGGCATATTTCTCATAAAAAATTCCTCGCAAACAATTAAATTTCTCAAAAAAGGACAAAATTACACGATAATATTATAAACTCATCCCCCCTTAAAATCAATATAAATAATAAG
>JAFYJR010000100.1 GCA_017538005.1 Clostridia bacterium
ATGCTTCTCGCCGTTTGAAAGTACATCGCCAATCTGCATAAGGAAAACAGTTTTGTGCTCTTTCGTTATGGCGTCCTCGCGCTCTTTCGGAGAGAGATCGGGGTACATGTCAAGCAGTTCCTGAGTCGTGATGAAGAAAACCTCACGCTCCATAAAGTGGGAGAGCTGGGGATAGACGAGATTTACTTTTTCCTTTGTGTCAGCGAGAGCGTTGACTATTAGCCGTACAATGCCTTTGAGGAAATCAATCTCGCGGTTTGAGTCGTTAATTACGCGCTCCCAGTCCCACTGGTCGACGTAGATACTGTGGGTGCTGTCGCAGAAGTCATCGCGGCGTATGGCGGACATATCGGTGTAGATACCTTCGCCGGGCTGATAGCCGTAGCGGAGGAGAGCCATACGCTTCCATTTTGCCAGCGACTGCACGACTTCCGCCGAGCCGTCCATATTTCCCATGTCAAAAGAGACCTTGCGCTCGACGCCGTTTAAGTCGTCGTTTATGCCGCAGCCGCTCTTTACGATAATCGGCGCGGTTACGCGGTCGAGGTTTAAGGCACGCGCAAGATTGCCCTGGAAGGTGTCCTTCGTGAGCTTTATCGCGCGCTGTGTCTCTTTCAGCGAGAGTTTCGGTTTGTAATCGGTCGGAAGATAAAGGCCGTCCATTTTTGCCACATCCTTAGTAAATTGTGCTTATTAGTATATTCTTATAAGCATTGAATATCAAGGCAATTTATGGTAAAATTTTTTCATAAAAAAAGTGCTGCGGCGCTTGCATGACAGTGGGGGAAAATATGCCGACTTTAACCATAATTTTCATTTTCGCGTACCTCGGTGTAATGGTGGCCTACTTCTTTTCAGAGACCTCGGGCAACCATGACCGCAGAAAGGTAAACAAGATTATTCTGGCGTCAATGTTTATCATTTACGCGTTCATTGAAATGTTCCATTTTCACCTCTGGGGCGGGCTTTTCACCCTGTGTTTCATCGGTATGGTGTTCTGCTATATAGGCGATGTATGGCTTCTCTGGAGCTTCACAAAGGGCGGCATTTCCTTCATGATAGGAAACATCATTCTCTTTGTCTTCGAGAATCTTTTCTTTCAGGCTCAGGGACTGACCTTCGGGGATTACTGGTGGTTCCTGCTGATACTTGCGGTGCCTTACGGAACTTTCCTTTATCTCTGGTTTACGGATTGGTTCCTTCATAAGTCAAAACCGATGATGAAGTACATTTTCCCGATTTATATATTGTCGGTTACTCTTCATGGCTCGCTGGCCATAGCAGGTTTGATACTCTTAAAGCCCGCACCTACAAACTTCTTGCTTTGCTGCGGCCTGATTCTTTTTATGATTTCCGACTACTTCATCTCACTTCACAAGTTCAAGTACTTAAAGAGCAAGGCGATTTTAAGGCTCAACAGCGGAACATATTTCACCGGTCTTCTGCTCGCGGCGCTTTGCTACACATTTGTCAGATAAAGAAAAAGGACGCCGATCCGGCGTCCTTTTATTTTCTGTTTTCAGCCCTTGAGCGCGAAAAGCGTTCCGAGGAAAATCATAAGTTGTGAAAAAGCATTTACGAATTGTGCAATCCAGTTCTTCCTGGCATCCTTGTTGAAGTCGTCACGCTTATTTGAAGACTTCACATAACCCATTCCGCAGAGACCGCAAAAGCCGAGAATAAAGAAAACCAATGCAGGGAAAGAGGCAATTGCGGGGAGTATGGCGCTCCATTTTATTGCTTTTGTTACCGTGCCGATAATGACGCCGACAAGAGTTATAACGAAGCCTCCGGCCATAAACGGTACAAAGATCTTGTTGAGTATTTTTACATCGCCGATCTTAAGACCCAAAAGAAGTTTCCAGAGTACCTTGCAGAGTCCGGATATGACAATCATTATTGCGCCGATAAGCACAACCCAGAATGTCAGGCCCGTGCCTGAAAGCGCCGTAGCTACGAGAATCAGGGCAAGTGAGAAGAAGATTACGGGGAGGGAGTCGACAAGCGCGAGTTTGACCGTAAAACCTTCGTATTCTTTGAGTTCGTCCATTGATTGCACCTCGAAGTATCATTTGTCAATTATTATAAATTCCTGTATAATTATTGGCAAGCACTAATTCCCGGGAGGGATTTCCCTTGAAAGACTACACTGAGATTGTCGATGTCGGTCTGGCCGAGTTTGAAAATGACCTCGCGCTTATGTCCGCCGTTAACAAATTCAAGACAGAGAAGAAGGCGGCCATGCGTGACCGCGAGGTCACTCTGCGCAAACGAGGCCTGTCTGATGACCATATCATCCAGGACCTCATTGTCAGTGAAAACATAAATGTCAAAAATGAGTTTCTGACAAAGATAAAGCGAGACGAGAAAAACCGAGCCGAGCGCCGTGCCCTTGTGGCAAAGGTGTTGCTCGGCGTTATTTATTTTATGATCGTCGGCATGATTTTCTTTATCGACGAGTATGTAAACGAGGACTTTGAGCATTCCTGGCTCATCATAGTTGCCGGCATACTTTTCTTCGCGATATTCCTCTTCATCATGCCGAACAGGTTCCACTACGGCGGCAAACGACGGATTCCGGTCCACTACGCGCTGATGATTTCCACGGCGCTTGTGGCATTCTTTATCTGGCTGATATTTGAGATAGTTTTCAAGATGGAGTACAGCGTCATAATAATTACCATTGCGCTCTCGATAATAGCGTTCTGGGATGCCGTGGTACCGTGGGTGACGGGCGATAAGCACGCGATTGTACACACGATTATAAGCATGCCTCTCTGCGGCGCATTTGTCTATCTGACAGTCGGCTTTGCGGGGCTCCTGCCGTGGCGTATAGGTTGGCTCATCATCATAGGCGCCATAGCCCTGACCATAGGCATTTTCCTCATAGCGTACAACAAGAAATACAGGGTGGCCGCTCATGTCAGGGAAGTTCGCGCGTACGAACTTTCCGAGGAAGAAGAGGAGGCGTAGTATGGCAAGAAAAGACAAACACAACGCCGAACTCTGGGACAAGATGCATTATATGTTCCGTGACTACAATGACCGTATGGTACATGTGGTCCTGACATATGATTATCTGATAGACGAAGAGGCGCTGAAGAACACCGTTATCTGTTTTGTTGAGCGCATACCGGTGCTTCATTCGAGCTTCGTTTCAAACGTCGCAGAACCGTACTGGGAGGAGAAAGATTATACCTTCGAGGATATCCTGACGGTGATTGATGAACCGGACGACCTTGATAAAACTGTTGAAGATTTCATAATGCAGTATCTTCCGCCTGAGAGCAATGTTCAGATCAAAGTTGCTCTTATCAACAAGGACGGCAAGTCCACACTGTGCATTATCGAAAACCACATGTGCATGGACGGCGGCGATCTGAAATCATTCCTCGCGGCGTTCTGTGAGGGGTATTCCGAACTTGTGGAGGAGGGCAAGAGCCCCGTAGGTCTCATCAGACAGGGCTCGCGCTCTTTTGATGAGGTCTATTCGGACCTCAGCCCGGCCGAGAAACGCGCGGCGAAGCAGCTCTACAAGAATGTCTCAAACCGCGACAAGCACGGTTTTCCGTTTTCGCCTGACTCGGACGGGGACAAATCTTTCATTGTAAAACGAAAGATTTCAAAAGAGCGCTTCGCGGAGATTTACGCCGCGGGTAAATCCATCGACGCCACCGTAAACGATGTGCTTGTGGGCAATTTCCTGCATTCGCTCTACGATGTAACTGACTTCGACAAGTCTGAGGAAATCGTCGTATCGTGTGCCATAGACCTTCGCAGATACATAAACGACCTCTCCGACCTCGGATACACAAACCACACCGCGTATATGCCGTGCTCGATACCGGGCAGGGGACGCGATATAAAGGAGAGCATAGAATTCGCGAAGATTTCCGCGAGGAAGAACAAGGACGACAGGTTCATGGGCCTTTACGGCCTGCCGCTTCTGAAAATTGCGTATAAAGCGATGCCTTTCCTTGCATCAGAAAATGTCATAAAGATAGGATATTCAAATCCCTTGCTGTCGATGAGTAATATCGGCGTGCTGAATACCGAAAAACTCTCGCTCTGCGGCAATCCGCCGGTTGACGGCTTTATGACCGGCGCGGTCAAATACAAACCTTTCGCGCTTATGTCCGCCACATCCTTAAACGGAGAGATGACACTCTGTATCTGCGAGAGAGGCAATGCTGATGATAAGAAACTGATAGAGATATTCTTTGATTATATGGATCAGCATTTTGACGAGTTTGTCGATCTCTGCAAGTAAATCAAACAAAAAAACGGGCGCCTCCGGCGTCCGTTTTTTACTGTTCTATTACAGTGTCCTTGGTTTTTTTCTTTTTTTCTTTTTCTTCAGTCTCTTTCGCTGCTTCCTGCGCTTTTTCTTTCTTTTCTCTGCGGCTCAGTATCAGTGAGAACATAACCATACTGAAACCGGAGACGAAGAGGATTACGATGAGCGGAACTATGAAGGCGGACGAGAAGGGGTTTCCTACATTGCTGCCGATGGATGTGACGGAAACAACGCGGAGGGAAATACCGAGCATCGAGAGAAGCATGTATTTCCAGAGGTCATAACCCATCTTGCCGTACATTGAACTGATGGGATTGAGCGGAACGGTGGGAACGAGCCTCAGAATAAAGAGCACCAGAGGATTGCCCGTGCCGTATCCGTTTTCCTCGTCCTGAATGTATTTCCAGAGAAGTTTTGAGTGCTTTACCAGTTTTGAGACACCGCCTTCGCCGATATGCTTACCCCAGAAGTATTTCGCGAGGAACATTATCGCGTAGCCGCACAGGTTTATGATTACGGCGACGGGGAAGGGGAAGATGAGGGCGGTGACAAGACACGTGAATGACGCGGGTATCAGCACCACAAGCGATTTCAGAGCAAAGAGCAGCCAGAGGCATATGACAATGAGGAAGGGGTTCGGTATCTCCGAGATGGAGTTTTCGAACCGTTCCATTACACCCTGGTACTTTATGTAGAGCTGTTGCGCCTTTGAGAGACCGGACTGGTTCTTGATAAAGTTCGCGATATCCTGCGCAGGATTGTCTGAGTTGTGAAGTTTGCGCTCAAGGTCACGCTGCTTCGCCTCGTCAATCCAGTCGGCGACAAAAGTGCCCTGTACCAGACTTTCGAAAGGTGCGGTGATCTTGGCAACATTTACGACTTTTCCGAGATAAGCGATGACTATCGCCATGAGGATAAGTATGATGCCTATCAGGTTTACCAGCCGGTTTGACTGATGTTCAGTGCTGAACAACTCCGCACCTCCCTTCGTCTGAATTTAAGTCAAATCAGTCTATCTCGTTGGTCGCAACGATATCGGCGCCTGTGCCGAGCAAATCTTTGATTACAACGTCTCCGATATGAACCGGGGCGTTGATTGAAGCTTTGTTGACCTCTTTCATCGCGTCAAAGAGCAATTCTTTCGGGATGGCCGTAGAGGATTTTACCGGAACGACATATGCCGAGCCGCCTATGACCTTTACCGTAGAGGTGAGGGAACGCTCGGGATGCGTTACTTCGGCGCGGGCATATTCTTCGCCGCGTTTGCAGGTGAAACCTTCAACGTTCGTTATGTTGCCCGCGTCGTCAAGAGTGACGGTTACGGGGCAGCCGCGAGGACATGCAACACAGATGATATTTCTTACTGCCATGATTTACGCCTCCTCTACTGAAACGACGATCTCGTCGCCGGCTTTCATTTCTTTCAGGTCCTCGGGTTTGATGAAGACATTTTCCATCTCACCAGGAGCGAGTTTGATCTTCTTACGGTTCCAGAGCTCCTTGCCACCTACGGTAACAACTACGCGCTTGTCTTTATAGACGTTTGCGACACGGAAGTAAATCTTGACTTCCTCTTCGTTGTTCTTGTTTATGCGCTGGGGAACTGTGTAGCGTACGCCGTTTATGCCTTTGCAATTTACATACTCGGGCTCGGGAGCGCCCTTGATAAACTGGGCGGCGCCCTTACCGGCTATCTGTGACTCCTGGGTTACGAAGTCAACGAGGTCATGTACCTGGAGAACGTTGCCGCAGGCGAATACGCCCTTGTGTGAGGTCTCGCGCATCTCGTTTACCTTGGGACCGCGGGTTACGGGGTCCATCTCAAGGCCTATCTGCTGTGAGAGTTCGTTCTCGGGGATGAGACCTACGGAGAGCATGAGTGTGTCACACTCAATATAGCGCTCTGTTCCCGGAATCGGGAGCATCTTGTCATCGACATTTGCTATCGTTACGCCTGTGACTCTGTCCTTGCCGTGAACCTGTATGACGGTGCAGGAGAGATAGAGGGGTATGTCGAAGTCTTCAAGACACTGTACGATGTTTCTCTGAAGACCGCCTGAGTAAGGCATTACTTCGCATACGCACTCGACCTTTGCGCCTTCGAGGGTCATACGGCGGGCCATGATGAGGCCTATGTCGCCGGAGCCGAGGATTACGACTTTATGGCCGGGCATATATCCGTCGATGTTTACGTATTTCTGGGCGGCACCGGCGCTCATGACGCCCGCCGGACGCGAACCCGCGATGTCAAGCGCTCCGCGCGGACGCTCGCGGCAGCCCATGGCGAGGATTATCGCCTTGGCGTTTATGGTGTAGATGCCGTCGTCACGGTTTGAGCAGATTACCTGGTTGTCCTTTGTGAGGTTTAAAACCATTGTATCTGTCTTTACCGCAATCTTTGTTTTCTCGACGAGGTCGATGAAGCGCTGTGCATACTCGGGACCGGAGAGTTCCTCGCCGAAGTAGGTGAGGCCGAAACCGGTGTGTATGCACTGCTCGAGGATACCGCCGAGACGGTCGGCGCGCTCGAGGATGATTATGTTTTCTTCGGGAATACCGTTGTCCATAGCGGAAAGCGCGGCTGCCATACCTGCGGGGCCGCCGCCAACTACGACAAGGTCATAATTCAATATCTTACTCATATCACTTTGTCCTTTCGTAGATGATTTTCGACTCTCCGCCGAATTTGGTTATGTCTTCTTTCGGAAGGTTGAGTTCCTCAGCAAGAATCTCAAGTACCTTGGATCCGCAGAAACCGCCCTGGCAGCGGCCCATGCCCGCACGTGTGCGGCGCTTGACGCCGTCAATGTCTATGGCGCCGGCCGGAGCCTTTATGGCGTCGCGGATCTCGCCTTCGGTGATGGTCTCGCAGCGGCAGATGACGCGCGCGTAGGCCGGATTTTCGGCTATCAGTGCTTCCTGTTTTTCCGGAGGAAGTTCACGGAAGACTACGGGAGCCTTTCTGCTCGGATTATAATTTGCTTTTTCAACAGGCTTGCCTATGGTGTTTATTACCATTTCCTCAACATACTCCGCTATGGCGGGAGAGGAGGCAAGACCCGGAGACTCAATACCGATGAGGTTTATGAATTTGTCGTTGTCCTTTGCGGGAGTGATGATGAAGTCGTCATCGACATGGTGAGCGCGTATGCCGGCGAATGATGTGATCATGTCGCGTGTTGAGACAATCGGAACAGACTTCTGGGCTGTCGCGAAAATCTGACGCAGGGCGCCTACGCGTACTGACATGTCGTCGACATCGTCAACATTTACGGATGAAGGGCCGACGAGGATGTTGTGGTGGCAGGAGGGCGTTACGAGTACGCCTTTGCCCATCTCGTTCGGACACTGGAATATCGTATGAGAGCAGGTGCCGGCGCATGAGCGGTCAAGGAGTCCGTATTCGCCGAGGCGGCCGATTACTTCGTATTCCTCGCCGTTGAATTTCTTTGCTATCTCGGCTGCGCCGAGACCGGCGGCGTTGATGACAACCTTTGCGGCAACTTCGCAGCCGCATTTGCACTTGACTGAGAATACACCGTCAGCGAATGTTATGGCGTCGACATCGAAGTTGCGTTTAAACTCAACGCCGTTGCCGCAGGCGCATTCCGCCGCGGCTATCGCGAGCTCGTAGGGACTTACGATACCCGCGCTCTTTGCCCAAAGGGCGCCTTTTGCTTCTTCGGATATATTGGGCTCGAGCTCGCGCAGCTTCGCCGCGTCAATTATCTCCATATCCGGGACGCCGTTTGTGATGCCTCGGTCATAGAGAACTTTTATTGTCTCGAGTTCCTGATCATTGAATGCCACTACAAGGGATCCGTTCTTTTCGTAGGGTACGAAAAGTTCCTTGCAGAGGTCTTCCATCAAAGCGCAGCCGCGAACATTCAGCTTCGCTTTCATGGTACCGGACTGCGCGTCAAAGCCCGCGTGTACGATACCGCTGTTTGCCTTTGTGGTGCCCATGGCAACATCTGCCGTCTTTTCAATGAGCACGACATTCATGTCGTACTTTGAAAAGGCGCGGGCGATGAGTGTGCCGACCACACCGGCGCCGATAATGGCTACATCGTAAACCATATACACTTACTCCTTCCGGAAAAAATAATCACACTATATTATACCATAAAGCCATAGGACATATTACACATAATTTTTAATAGGTTGTTGTGCATAACGCGGCAATTGCGACGGTTGATTTTACAACTTAAATGTAATAGAATTAATGTGTATATCTATGCGCATAGGAGGAATGCGAAATGTCATTTGAATCAACCGTTCTCGGACTCGTTTTCAACGTTGACAACTGGGCCAAGAAGCCTCTTATAGACCTTCGCGGCAAGTTCCCGGCAGTGAAAGATGAGTACGACATCACTTTCTGTGAAGAGAACCCTGTTGTCTGCAAGGCGGATCTCCATTACCCGGCATCAGCCGACGGTAAGCTGCCCGTCCTTCTGAACATCCACGGCGGCGGCTGGATTATCGGCGACAAGTCGAACAGCACAAGCTACTGCCTTCAGATTGCGGACTCCGGTTTCTTCGTAATGAATATCAACTACGGTATGCCCGCAAAGATTCTGCCTCCGCTGTTCAACAAGGTTGACCCGAAGGAGAATCACAGAGCGGATTGGCTCTGGCCTTATCCCATTCAGACTCATTTCAAGGCAATGAAGTGGCTCGAGGAGAACGCCGACAAGTACAACCTTGATCTTTCCAAGGTTTTCGTATCAGGCGACTCGGCAGGTTCTCACATGACAGGTGTTGTATGCGCCTGCTTCTGCGATGACGACTACGCCAAGGCACTCGGTGTTGAGAAGCCCTCGTTTGAACCGAAAGGTTATGTAATGAACTGCGGTATCTACAAGGTTTCATTCTATGAGCATATTCCAATCGGCCGCGCCATGATGCAGAGCTTCACGGGATACAAGAAGATCAAAGAGTGCCCGCTCTACGCGCAGCTCAACCCGCTTCCTTACATCAATAAGAAGGCGAACAATGTACTGGTGTGCAAAGGACAGGCTGACATCATGACAATCTTCCAGTCCGACTGGATGAAGAAGAGACTTGATGAGGTCGGCGCGAATGCCGATATCTACGTAGGTCGCGGATTCCCGCTCTTCGCGTTCCACGACTTCATGTTCCTGACTTTCACAAAACAGTCAAAAGCATGCATGAAATATACAGCTGACTGGCTTAAAGCCACGGCTGAAAAATAAAACTCACAGGGAGAAAAATTATGTTCTATTTTCTTGGAAAAGTCGGTTGCGGCATTCTCTGGATCGGAAGCGCAATACTTGCACTCGTGAAGAAGAATCCCATCGGCGTAGCGCTTTTGGCGCTTATGCATGGTACCGAATACTTCCTCATCGGCCGTGATGTCGGTAAGGAGTACGGCGTAAAGAAGATCAAGGCTCTTCTCATGTGCCTCGCATTCGGTTTTACGTGGTGGTTGCCTCTTAAAAAGCAGATAGCCGCTGAGACATTGACAGAGGACGATTTTGTTCGTACGGATCATGACTTTACTATGCCGGATACGGGGGTGCGTGAATAATGGCGGCAGTATATGAAAAGAACGCAGTAGTTATAACTCCTGCGCCTAAGCTCAACTATTTTCACAACAATGTAAGCCTTCCTTACTACTATGGCCGCGACGAATATGAGAGACGACCGGATGTTATCGCCATCAAGCAGACCGTAAGAAAGTCACTTGAGGATCTCGATAAGGAGACAGGCTGGAAGGCACAGTTTAAAGATAAGAAAATTCTTATCAAACCCAACCTCGTTTTCGTAACACCTCCGGGTGCGTATCGCTATGACTACGGTATTCCTCAGACAACAGACCCGCGTGTGTTTGACGCGGTTATGGAAGTCCTCAGCAATATCTGTTCGGACATCATCATAGGCGAGGGTTCGGGTATGGTTACCTGGTCCTATGCCCGTATGGCCGGTTATGACAGAATTGCAAAGAAGTACGGCTGCAAACTTCTCTACTTCGAGGAGCTGCCCACTGACCGTTATTTCTGCCCGAAGGCAGAGGTGGGACAGGAGGTCTATGTTCCGAAGATTATCTCCGAGGTAATCAAGGGCGAGCGTCTCTATGTCTCCGTTCCCAAGATGAAGACAAATATCTACACAGGTGTTACACTCGGCTTCAAAAACGCCATGGGTACTTTCTCATGCAACATGCGTTACAGAAACCACACCTGGCAGATAGACAAGAAACTCTCTGACCTTCTTTATCTCTTCAAGCCCGACCTCACCGTTGTTGACGGTATCATAGGCGGCTGCGGCAACACTCCGGGTCCTAACTTCCCGGTACGCGTTGACAAGATTGTCACCGGTACAAACTCCGTTGAGGTTGACCGTGTTGTTACGGAGATGATGGGATTCGATCCCACAAAGAACAAGCTCCTCATTGAGGCCGGAAAACGCGGCTTCGGTGATCCGAATGTCAAGATAGTCGGTAAGAAGGAAATTACTCCTTTCATTCCCGCTGAGCAGTCACTTCTCACACCGAGATTTGAACGCAACTGGCCGGGTATCAACTATTTTGTCGGTCACACAAACGAGAGAGCCCCGAAACTTGAGAAACTCAACAACGACCACGAATTCGCCATCGAGATGGAGAAGACCTGCGGCGGCGGATGCGTAGCGTCCCTCGGTACCACATTTGAAGTATTCTTCGGATCCTCAACCTATCCGCTTACGAAGAAGCGCAGCCTAAACATTATCGTAGGTAACGGCGCTGAGTTTGAGGGTAAGAAGTACTGGCTTGACAGAAACGGCAAGGCATATTCACTTGAAGATCTCAAGGCTCTTCCGGGTATGACTTATGTCTGCGGTGAGTGCTCCGCGCCTGCCAAGGATGCCGCAACACCGGGCTTCTGGATCCGCGGCTGCGGCGAGGTAAACAACCTTGCGTTCCGTCTTATCCTTGCGATGATGCCGGTTCTTCCCGGACAGTTTGACTTAAACAACCTCCACATAATACTCGCCGGTTTCATCCGCAAGTATTTCATCAAACTGTTTATGGCTGCGAAGGGAACTCCCACCGAGCCTAACTTCGACGCGTACAACGACGGTCTCTTCACAATACCCGAACTCGCTGCTCGGAACCTCGACTGCGATTGGGTAGAGGCTCCCGTACCGCCGCTCACACTGGAACAGAGAATAGAGGCAATTAAGAACGTCAAGTTCCTTGCCAAGTTCTTATTCTGATACAGCAAATTTCGGGAGAATAGCCATGAAAAAGTTTTTGTTTAAATTATTCACTAAACTTGAGTATGTTGATTACGCTCTCGTAATCTTACTCTGGGCGCTTGGTGCAATAGCCGCCATCTGCGGATTCCCGTGGATCACACTCGGTATTGTTGCGCTGCATGCATTTGAAACTGTTACAATAGGTCTCCGCGCCGGTATCAAAGGCGGCGAGGGTGTATTTTACAGCATTGCCATGTGCATGATGTTCGGCTTCACCTGGTGGGTACCGCTCAAGATGAAGACCAATCAGGTATATTTTGATTAACACGGAGGCAATATGATTCAGGCAGTAGAATATTTAGGCTGCGGCATCCTCTGGATAGGCAGCATGATTCTGACAATAGTCAAGAAAAATCCCATAGGTATAGCAATTCTGTCCCTCATGCACGGTACGGAGTATTTCCTTATCGGCCGTGAGACAGCGAAGCAATACGGTGTAAAGAAGTCAAAGGCGCTTGTAATGTGCCTCACATTCGGTTTCACCTGGTGGCTTCCGCTTAAGCAGCAGATTGCCCGCGAAACACTGACAGAGCAGGATTTCGAACTTACGGACGAGATCCTCGCGAAGTTCAATCACTGAGAAGGAGGGAGACAATATGCCGGTAAAATATGAAAAGAACGCAGTTGTTATTACTCCTGCTCCGAAACTCAACTACCTGCACAACTATGTGCAGCTGCCTTACGACTACGGTCGTGACTCGTATGAGAAACGTCTCGACGTCATAGCCATAAAGCAGGCGGTAAGGAAATCCCTGACCGATCTCGACAAGGAGACCGGCTGGAAAGAGAAGTTTAAAGGACAGAAGGTCCTTATTAAACCGAACCTTGTTTTCGTAACTCCTAAGTCCGGTTATCGCTATGACTACGACATTCCTCAGACTACAGACCCCCGTGTTTTCGATGCCACGATGGAAGTTCTCTCAGAACTCTGTGACGACATCATAATAGGTGAGGGCTCGGGTCTTGTCACATGGACTTACGCCAAGATGGCGGGCTATGACAGAATAGCGAAGAAGTACGGCGCGAAGCTCGTCTTCTTCGAGGAGCAGTCAATAGACCGCTATTTCTGCCCGAAGGCGGAGTGCGG
>JAFYJR010000101.1 GCA_017538005.1 Clostridia bacterium
AAGTCCGAACTTCTCTCAAAGATGCTTAAAAAACGCGGCATCAAACACGAAGTCTTGAACGCCAAGAACCACGAGCGTGAAGCTGAGATCATCGCGCAGGCCGGCAAATACGGCGCCGTAACAATTGCGACAAACATGGCCGGCCGTGGTACCGATATCATGCTCGGCGGTAACCCTGAGTTCCTCGCCAAGTCAAAGCTCCGCGCCAAGGGATATTCCGATGAGGTTATAGCCGAAGCCACCGGCTTCGCGTCAACAGACGACGAAGAGATCCTCGCGGCACGCGCGGACTTCGCCGAGTTTGAATCCGCTTTCAAGGAAGAAATCAAGGACGAAGCCGAACAGGTAAAGGCCGCGGGCGGCCTCTACATCGTCGGCACGGAGCGCCATGAGGCCCGCCGTATAGACAACCAGCTGCGCGGCCGTTCAGGTCGTCAGGGCGACCCCGGCGAGTCACAGTTCTTCCTCTCCATGGAAGACGACCTGCTCCGTCTCTTCGGCGGC
The DNA here is from genome assembly GCA_017538005.1 of Clostridia bacterium. GTDB lineage: Bacteria > Bacillota > Clostridia > Oscillospirales > Acutalibacteraceae > UBA1227. The sequence goes on from JAFYJR010000101.1 coordinate 505, forward strand.
GACCGCATGTACAGGGTCATGGAAACCCTTAACATCGACGAAAACCTTCCGATAGAAGTAAAACTGATTTCCAACACAGTTGAGTCAGCCCAGAAAAAGCTCGAGTCCCAGAACTACGCCATCCGTAAACACGTCCTCCAGTACGACGATGTAATGAACAACCAGCGTGAGATCATCTACTCACAGCGTGACCAGGTTCTCGACGAGATGGATCTCCACGACAAGATTCTCGGCATGTTCGACGAGACAGTTGAGGCAAATGTCAATCTCTACTGCCCTGCCGCCCATGACCCGGCTGACTGGAACCTTGCGGGTCTCCGCGAGTACTATCTCGGCTGGATACTCACAAAGGACGACGATCTTAAAGGTAAGAGCTCAGACGAACTTAAAACATATCTTATCGATAAAGGCCACGAGATTTACGCAAGGCGCGAAGCCCAGTTCGGCTCAGAACTCACGCGTGAACTCGAGCGTATGTGTCTCCTCCGCAATGTTGATATGAACTGGATGGATCACATCGACGCAATGGAAGAGCTCAAGAAAGGCATAGGCCTCCGCGCTTACGCCCAGCAGGATCCTGTCGTAATGTTCAAGTTCGAAAGCTTTGATATGTTCGACGAGATGACAGCCGCCATCCGTGAGAACACCGTCCGCCAGATGTTCACCGTCCGCGTTCAGAAGAACGAGGAAGTCAAGCGTGAACAGGTGGCGAAAGTTACGGGAGCGTCCGGTGCCGGCGACGGCACTGAGACAAAACGCCCCGTCGTCCGCAAAGGCAACAAGATCGGTCCCAACGATCCGTGCCCCTGCGGCTCAGGCAAGAAGTACAAGAAATGCTGTATGTTAAAGGAAAATGCAGAGAAGTGATAAAGTGGAAAAACTGAAGAAATTTATCAAAACTTCATTCGGTTCCGGAATTCCCATCCGATACAGATTTTTCAACATTATCTTCATGATGGGAATCCTGGTCGGCATTGCCGGCGTCTTCGCGTGCATAAATCTTAATTCCTCCATCCAGGCAATTACGATTTCCGCCGTAATGACGCTTGCTTTCCCGCTCCTCGCCTATGTGGGCATAAGGTCAAAGAGCAAACAGAACAGAGTCATAATTCTTTCCCTCTGTATCGTCAACCTCCTGATCTTCCCCGCTCTTTATCTCTCGGGCGGAGCAATAGATTGCGGTATTCCCAGTTACTTTGTTCTGGGCATAGCGCTGACTCTGTTCCTCTCCTCGGGAACGATAAGCTATGTCTTATCCGCCATCTTCTCAATCTGGTACGGCTTCATCTTCTTTGTCTCATGGAAATGGCCTGAAGTCTGTATAGACGTCCCGGCATTTGAGGCAAGCGCCACAGGCAGAAGAGACTTCGCTTTCAATGCCATCTCATCAAACTCCCTTATGGTCTGCATTGCCCTTGCGATGCTTGCGAAGGTTATCTTCAGTCTCTATCAGACGCAGGTTAAAAAGATTGAAGCAAACATAGTGGAAGTGGAGAGACAGTCCATAATCGATCCCCTTACCACTGTATACAACCGCAGACATATGTACGCGTACCTCGAAGAACAGTTTGAGCTGGCTTCACAGAACAAAACACCTCTCTCCGTTCTTCTCTTCGACATAGATTTCTTTACACGACTCAACGACAACTACGGACACCTTACCGGCGACGCGGTTTTGAAAGCCCTCGCCCGCATTCTGAAGAATGCATGCGGTGAAAACGAAATTGTCACGCGCTACGGCGGCGAGGAATTCCTCATCATCCTTCCCGGCGTTGAAAAAGACAAAGCCGTTGCTCGCGCGGAAGAGATCCGCAGAGTTGTCGAGGAGTCATACTTAAGCCCCGACCTGCCGCGCGACACGCCCGTGACGATAAGCGGCGGCGTCGCGACGCTCCGCCCCGGCGACACGAACGAGACCCTCGTCGCGCGCGTCGACCATAATCTGTACAGGGCAAAGGAAAACGGACGAAACCGAATCTGTTCCGAGGAGGTGGAGTCATGACCATTAAAGAGCGTATTAAAAGAGTCTTTACCGGTCCGGGCGTTGAAAATCCGCTCTTAAAGCGTACTTTCTTCTCCCAGATCATTCTCACAACAGCCGTAATCGCGGTATGCTTCTTCATCTTCGGTCTCATCTTCAGGAAGCATCTCAACTTCACGCTTGCAACAGGCTCCATGGTCATCTTCATGGGTCTCCTGCTCATCGGCTATCAGAGAAAACAGGACCGCATAATGCACGGTGCGATATACATCATCTACTGCATCGTAACCGGCTGTGTCTATGTACCGGTCCTCTATATCTACGGCGGCGGTCTTCAAAGCGGCGTCCCGCTCTTCTTCATACTGGCGGGTATCGCGACCATTCTCCTCCTGGACAACTGGCTCATGTTTTTGGTCCTGATTGCGAACATCGCATCGGCCTTCATAACCTACCGGATTGACCAGAAAAACTATCTGGCTGACGAGTATCTTCCCGCAGCCACCCACACCTATCTTGATATAGCCTTGAGCGTAATCATCGTCGGATGGGCCGCGGGCATGTTCCTGAAAACCCTCACAAAAGGATTTGAGGAAAAGGAAGCCAAGGTCAATGAGCTCTATAACAAACTTGAGGACGCGGCCACAAAGGATCCTCTGTCCGGCGCGTACAACAGGCGTTTCCTGATGGATTACCTCAACAAATGCATACAGCAGGTCGAAGACGGTGATATGAAAACTTTCTCAATCATTATGTTCGACATTGACCACTTCAAGAGGATCAACGACACCTACGGCCACCTGGCCGGCGACGACTGCATACGAAATCTTTCGCTCATAATACAGAACACCACGCGAAAGACCGATATTACCACACGCTACGGCGGCGAGGAATTCATCTGTGTACTTCCGACGGCGGAAGACACGCCCGCGTTCCGTCGCGCCGAGCAGATAAGGGTTGCGGTTGAAAACACCCAGCTTTCCGAGGATATAGACAAGACCATAACGGTGAGCGGCGGCGTAATGATGTACAAGCCCGGTATGACTCCGGAAGAGCTCATCGAATCAGCCGACCACAACCTATACCTGGCAAAGGAATCCGGCCGAAATCAGATTGTATGGCACGACGGAGGCATTCCTCCGCTTGTCTACTCCGCCTACGACGGCGACGCCCTGAGACCGACCTTCAATTCCGGCAGAAGATTCTCAGACGCAACGAAGTTCTAGACATAATAAAAGACCCGCTCGGTAGAGCGGGTCTTATTATTTTTGATTACTCTGCGAGGAATGCTTTCAGCTCTTCGTTGCTTGCAATGAAGTTTCTGCCGTAAGCCAAAATGTTTTCCTTCTCGGTCTCCGGAGGAAGTGTAACTTCTCCGCCGGAGATGAAGTAAACGCCTGCAAGAGTGGAATCGTTGCGCATATCGCTGTACATGAACTCGAATACCATGGGCATACCGCCTGCCGCTTCAATTGAAACAAGTGAATCAGCGGGGATGCTGGGATATCTGGCCGTTACCGCGGCGATGTTGGGATTTGAGGGCTTGTCGGATACAAGTGTCTCGCCGATTTTAATCTCTTTACCCTTTGCCGAAACTTCCGGCGCGGGTTCAACTTCTTCAATGTAGTCTGCGGATACTGAAGAAATGTCCTCAAATGTCGTGGGCTCGGGAGCAGCTATCGGCTCCGGCTCAGGAATCGCTGCCGGTTCGGGCTCAGCCGCGGGCTCCTCAAGAACTACTGTGGGTGCCTGAGGAATAAGAACAGAATCTGCAGGTGTCTCATCTGTCATGCTTACGGTAAAGCCCTGCGCAAGAGGATTGATTTCTTCCTTAACAGTTTCTTCTTCCGGAGCTGTGGGAAGAACGGGTTCTTCCGATATATCAAGCGCGATGGGTTCAGCCGTTGAAATAACTACTTCGGGAGCAGCCGGTGCTTCAACTTCGGGCTCGGGAACTGCAATCGGTTCCGGTTCGGGAATCGCTATCGGTTCCGGCTCGGGAATCGCTATCGGCTCGGGCTCAGGAATCGCAACGGTCTCCGGCTCGGGAACTGCTATCGGTTCCGGCTCGGGAACTGCTATCGGTTCCGGCTCGGGAACTGCTATCGGCTCGGGCTCGGGAATAGCTATAGGTTCCGGCTCGGGGATGGCTATCGGTTCCGGCTCGGGAACAGCAACAGGCTCCGGCTCAGCAACCGCTCCGCCGATTACAACACCTTCTTCATTGTTGCTGCCTGCCATATAGGGAAGCTGATAACCGAGATCAGCGTAACCTGTGTCTGCAACGGGTTCTGCTGCCGGTGCGGGAGCTTCGATGCTGGGAAGTTCAACCTCGACGGGTTCTACAACGGGTTCTACCGGCGCTGTCGCAAATGATACCGGCTCGGGCTCAGGCGCCGTGAATACGGGCATGGGCTCCGGCTCAGGTGTCTCAACTACGGGAACCGGTACGGGTTCCGGTGCGGGCTCAAAAGCCACTACGGGTTCCGGAGCGGCAACTACAGGTTCCGGTACCGCTATCGGCTCCGGCTCGGGTGCCTGTTCTATAACGGGAGCAGCCGCATAGAACGGATTTGATTCTGCCTTTGGCTCCTCAACTTTTGTTTCCTGAGGCTTGGGTGCGGGTGCCGCGGATACGGGAGCTTTCTCAGGCTTTTTGTCGCCCTTTGAGAGGGCCTTCGTCGTTACCATTATCGTACCGACTGCAGTAGAGCCGGCAGCAACGGCAAGAGCACCGATTTTTGCAAGTGTACCGAGTTTCATGTTTGTGTCTCCTTTGTCTGTGGATTAACTTTTGGTAATGCTGAACTTATACTGATCTTTTCCGTTGCGCTTTGCCTCGTAAAGAGCAGCGTCAGCTTTTTTAAACAATTCTTCATAGGTCGAACCGTCTTTGCTGAAAACGGATACGCCTATACTGGTGGACAGTCTGCCCGGGAAACCGTTGTCTATGCCGTATTTCTTGAAGGCCGAAGTGAACCTCTGAAGTTTGTCACAGACAAGGGCAATTGACTGTATGTTCTTTATGAGAACGACGAACTCATCGCCGCCGACTCGTCCCAATATATCGGTCTCACGGAAGTTTCGGCTGAGTTCGTTCGCAAATGCCAGGAGAATCTGGTCGCCTATCGTGTGACCGCGTGTGTCATTTATGGTCTTGAAATTATCTATATCAATGATGATGAGCGCGTGCTGGGCGGCGGGGTTCTTCTCAAGCGCCTCTTCAATAAGGCTTCTTGTGGTCGTCTTGTTATAAAGCTGCGTCAGCGGATCACGCTCCGCTTCAAGTTTGAGCTTGTCTTCTGTAAGTTTTCTCTCCTGGATATTCTGCACCAGACAGAGAATATACTCGGAAGAATCGGAAATGGCATCGTCCAGTTTCTTCTCACGCGTAAAGTAAACGGATACCCAGACATACTCGCCTTCCGCGTCAAGAATACGGATTTCAAGATAAATCTGACTCCTGCCCTCAACTATAAACTCATTTACAATGTAGTCCGGATTAACGATACGCGTCGCTATGGCAGCGTCATCCGGATGGACAAGATCATCCAGGAAATCCGAGAACTGTTCGTAGGTTATTACCTCGTCCTTGTGCTTTACGGCAAATCTCTCATTGTTACGGAGAACTATGCACTCACGATTCTGGGGATCAAACTCGAGAGCGAGATCGTAAATCTCCTCAAAAACATTTCCCAGTCGACGACGTGACGCCAGGCCTTCGCCGTAAACCTTGCCTTCCTGGTAAAAAGCATTTATACGCTCGGCATGGTTTATGTCCGCTATGGTTATCGCTATGGCACATGGCGGGAAAGCAACGGCAAAACGCCAGAACTCAAAACCGCCGCATCGGAAGATGAAAATTACGCATATGCCCATAAGGGACATGGGAAGGAATCCTTCCTGCAGACTGTAAACCGGGACGAGAATACCCATGACTATCATCGGCATCATTACCGAAAGGCCCGCATACCAGTCCGTAAAGAAGAAATCGCAGTAAATCAGCATTCCGTAATAAACAGTCCAGAAGAGAGTATAAGTAAACTGAATATTACGTTTCAGTTTTTTCGACAGGTCGAATCCCGCTTCAATACCGGCATTATAAGTCCTGGTCGCCAGCACAACGAAGGTGATGAGCACGACGACAACAATGAGGAACATCGGACGGGAAGTTCCCAGGTCTATGGATACGGTGAACGGCTTGAAGAGTACTACTGCCAGAAGATACAGAATAAGGAATCCCGTAAATATGACCGTACGTCGCAGGTTTGAAAGAACACGCATACGCTCAGCATATTCGAGATACATTGCTTCCTTTTTCTCTCCGGCCGGGGCAAGTCCGTAATACTTGCCTACTCTGGAAAGATCAGAGAAAAAGGATTTAAGCATTTCTATCAAGTCGTCACCTCCTTTTCGGGGGCAGGGATAATTGTTCTATAATATATTGATTATATTACATATTTTCTCATAAATCAAATAAAGATAAAACAAAAAGGGCTGTCCTGACGGACAACCCTTAAAATCATGGAATTATTCTGCTGCTTCCTCTGCTTCCTTCATCTCCGCGAAGCACTCGCTGCAGTAAACCGGTCTGTCTTCCCTGGGCTCAAAAGGTACTCTTGCAGGGCCGCCGCACTTGGCGCAAACCGCATCATACATCTTTCTGTCAGCTTTGGCAGCATTCTTTCTTGCATCTCTGCAAGCCTTGCAGCGCTGAGGCTCGTTCTCGAAACCTTTTTCAGCGTAAAATTCCTGCTCACCCGCTGTGAAAACGAACTCTTCTCCACATTCTTTACAGATGAGCGTCTTGTCTTCGTACATTGCTAAAACCTCTTTTTTGCATACTTTGTCCAAACCGTTCGGACATGTACTAAATATGTTATACCAAAAGCGGTACTTTGTCAACAATATAGATAATATTGATAAGTCCGGGGGTCAGGGCAAATGCCTGGATAACACCGATCAGCACACTGCCGAGCATTAATATCGCGAGAAAAATACATACTGCTTTTACAAATTTATTCCTCTGCATGGTTTATGCCTCCATCCATGACTTTGCGTTTTCAAGCATCTTTTCATAGAGAGCGTTCGCCTCATCCATAGTGCCCGCAACAGCGGTAAAGTAGAATTTGAGTTTCGGTTCAGTGCCTGACGGGCGGGCGACGACACCGTTGCCGTTCTCGAGTTTATACGAGAGGACATTTGAGCTCGGAAGCCCGGTCTTCGCGGTATCTTTATAGTCTGTGACATCAAGTACTTTGAGACCTGCGATTTCCGAAGGAGCATTATTTCTGAGAGACTCCATAATATCCGCCATCTTCTGCATGCCGGCGGCGCCTTCAAATTCAAAACTGTCGACTTTGTTCAGATAGATGCCGAATTTTGCGTAGATGCCATTCATGACATCGATGAGAGACTTGCCGATTGACTTGTAATAGGCGGCCATCTCAACAAGAAGCTGTGACGCGACGACTGCGTCCTTGTCTCTCGCGTGGATGCCGAGAAGATAACCGTAGCTCTCCTCCATACCTACGACAAAGTCCTCAGGGTGGCCTTCCTTCTCAAGGTTGGTGATGTACTCGCCGATGTACTTGAATCCTGTAAGAAGATCGGCAACCTTGGCGCCGTGGCTCTTTGCTATCTCAGTTACGAGATTTGTGGTAACGAAAGACTTGATAACTACAGGGTCCTTCGGCATCATGCCCTTCGCCTCGTACTGTGAAAGCACATACTCCGTGAAGAGAGCGCCGACCTCGTTGCCTGACATGAGACGATAGTCGTCGCCGTCACGAACGGCGATGCCCATACGGTCGCAGTCAGGATCCGTGGCGAGCAGCAGGTCGGCCTTGTCCGTCTCGGCCATCTTCAACGCGTACTCAAATGCCTGTCTGATTTCAGGATTCGGATACGGGCAGGTCGGGAAGTTGCCGTCCGGCAGTTCCTGCTCGGGCACAACTTTTATGTCAGTCACGCCGAGACGGGCCAGAATCTTTCTTACCGGCTTATTGCCTGTGCCGTTGAGCGGTGTGTAGATAACCTTAAGTCCGGATGTCTTGGCAGTTTCGGGATTTATCACCTTGCTCGCGACAAGGTCGAAGAATTTTTCGTAAACCTCATCGCTGATGTATTCTATCGTACCGTTTGCGAGACCTTCATCAAAGTCGACTTTCTTTATGTCCTTGAACATATCGACTTTCTGGATGTAGGTGTACGCTTCAGCAGCCGCAGCATCAGTCATCTGATAGCCTTCGGGGTCGTAGCACTTGTATCCGTTGTACTTCGCCGGGTTATGGCTGGCGGTAATTATAACGCCTGATGAGCATTTGAGTTCACGGACGGCAAATGAGAGCATCGGTGTCGGAACAAGTTCACGGTAAATATAAGTCTTTACGCCGTTTGCGGCGAAAACGCCGGCAGTCTCCCTTGCGAAAACATCGGAGTTTATACGGGAATCATAGGCTATGGCGACAGACGGGTTCTCAAATGTCGCGTTAAGATAGTCCGCAATACCCTGTGTAGCCTGGTTTACGGTGTATATGTTCATCCTGTTCGTGCCTGCGCCGAGAACGCCGCGAAGACCCGCGGTGCCGAACTCGAGTTTCTTATAGAAACGGTCCAGAATCTCATCATCCTTGCCGTTTATCGCATTCAGTTCAGAAAGAAGCGCGGGGTCTTTGCACTCTGAAAGCCAAAGACTGTAGAGCTCGTTGTAATTTTCCATAAAACTGCCTCCGTTTTCTAAAAACTACATCAATTTTAATACCTGTTATGGTATAATGTCAAATGGTATTGAGGGAGGTAATAATGTTCTCAAAAGTGAACAGTATGGGCCTTTCGGGCTTCAAGGCGGAGCGGGTTTTCGTTGAGTGCGACCTGTCTGTCGGACTGCCCCGATTCGACCTGGTGGGTCTGCCGGATTCGGCTGTGTCGGAATCAAAGGAACGCGTCCGATCCGCCATCAAAAACTGCAGGCTCGACTTTCCCATCAGCAGGATAACGGTAAATCTCGCCCCTGCCGAATTCAGGAAAGAAGGCCCCATCTACGACCTGCCTATCCTTGTCGCCGTCCTGCTCTCCTCCGGGCAGCTCACCGCGGATCTGAGCCGCTCCGCCCTCTTCGGAGAGGTCGCTCTCGACGGCGAGATAAGGAAGGTAAACGGCGCCCTGCCCATGGTGGCAAGGGCCAAGGAGTGCGGCATAGAAGAGATCTATCTGCCCTTCGACAACAGGGAGGAAGCCGCGCTCATCCCCGGTATCCGTATCTTTCCGGTAAGGAACATACCGGAACTTTTAAAACACCTAAAAGGAGAAGAAAGAATTTCTCCGCTTCCGCCCCTCACATTTGAAGAGATTTCAAAAAAAGTCAGAAATAATTCTGACGAATCTCTTGATTTTTCCGAAGTCAGAGGCCAGAAATGTGCCAAGCGGGCGCTCGAAGTTGCCGCTGCAGGTGGGCATAACCTGCTCCTCGTGGGCAGTCCGGGTGCCGGAAAAAGCATGCTCGCGAAACGGCTTCCGACCATTTTGCCCGATATGACTTTCGAGGAGTCGCTCGCGACCTCCTCGGTCTATTCGGTGGCGGGTCTTCTCACAAGAGAGACCCCGCTCATTGTCAACCGGCCGTTTCGCTCACCCCATCACACTACAACAGATGTCGCCTTCGCGGGAGGCGGCACAAAAGCCCGCCCCGGCGAGATATCACTCTCGCACAACGGCGTACTCTTCTTAGACGAGCTCCCGCTCTTCTCCCGTGCTGCCCTCGAGACGCTCAGACAACCACTTGAAGACGGAAAAGTAACGGTCACCAGAAATGCCGTAACAGCGACATATCCGGGCAGCATAATGCTCGTATGCGCCATGAATCCCTGCCCCTGCGGTTTCCTGTTTGACCCGGTTCACGAATGCAAATGCACCGAAGCCGCGAAGAAGCACTATCTCGCCCGCGTCTCGGGCCCGCTCCTCGACCGCATCGACATTCATGTCCAGGTTGATCCCCTCGACGCGGATGCCCTCTACGGCAAATCCGAAAAACCGGAAGAGTCATCGGCTGAAATCAAAACCCGTGTCATGGCCGCGCGGGCGATTCAACGAGAGCGTTTCCTCGGCACAAGTGTCACCTGCAATGCACAGATGACGCCGCGTATGGTCCGCAAGTACTGTACGATGACACCGCAGGCAAAAGACTTCCTGGTGAAGGCCTTCACACAGATGAACTTCTCCGCCCGAGCAAACGACAAGATTCTGCGTACAGCCCGCACCATAGCCGACCTCGCCGGCGAAGAACTTATTGACACTCCTCACATTATGGAAGCAATACAGTTTCGGCGGATGGATAATTTCGGCAGATAACAAAAAACCGATGAGAGAAATCTCATCGGTTTTCTTTTATTTCAGCAGTTCAACAAGCAGCTGTGCGGCCTTTTCGGTGTCCTCGCGGGAACCGAAGGTGGAGAAGCGGAAGTAACCTTCACCGCAGGCTCCGAAGCCCTCACCGGGCGTGCCGACAATTTGGGCTTTCTCGAGAAGAAAATCAAAGAACTCCCAGCTGCCCATATTGTTCGGGCACTTGAGCCAGATGTACGGGGCGTTCTTGCCGCCTGTGTACCATATGCCCAGCTCATCAAGAGCCGCCATGATTATTTTCGCGTTTTCCTTATAGAAAGCAATGTTTTCCTTTATCTGACGCTGTCCCTCAGGTGTGAAGACCGCGGCACCGCCCTTCTGGATGATGTAGGAGACACCGTTTGTCTTTGTTGTGCGGTTTCTCACCCACATACCGCTTAAGGACATGCCTTTCCTTTCAAGGGTCTTTGGAATAACTGTATAACCCAGTCTCGTACCGGTGAAACCTGCGGTCTTTGAGAGAGAACAGATTTCTATGGCGCAGGTCTTTGCGCCGGGAAGTTCAAAGATGCTGTGCGGAAGGGCATTATCTTCTATAAATGCCTCATAAGCAGCATCAAATAGTATTACCGAACCGTTTTCATTCGCGAAATCAACCCACTTCTGAAGCTTCTCTCTCGGAAAAACCGCACCTGTGGGATTGTTCGGTGAGCAGATGTAGATTATATCCGCCTTCGCCTTTTCAACCGGTTCGGGAAGGAAACCGTTCTCCTCGCCCGAATCAAGATGAATTATCTCCCTGCCGGCAATTATGTTGGCATCAACATAAGCGGGATATGCGGGCTCAATTACGAGTGCGGAGCTTGACCTGTCAAACAGGTCAAGTATGTCGCCGAGTTCATCGGAAGCTCCGCTTGAGATGAAAACTTCATCGTCGGTCAGATCAATTCCTCTTGCCCTGTAGTAGTCGGCGACCGCCGTTTTCAAAAACGGCGCACCGCACTCGGGCATATATCCGTGAAAACTTTCTTTTTTGCTCTGGTCATCCGCCGCTTCATGCAGCGCCTTTATGACTTCATCACAGAGAGGAAGGGATACATCGCCTATACCGAGTCTGCAGATATGTACGCCCGGATGTGCCTTCTGATACGCGCTTACTTTCTGTGAAATATTGTAGAAAAGATACGAATCTTTCAGATTCGCGTAATTCATATTGGGGGTAATCAATCCGCTACCTCACCTTCGTAAACTGTTGCCGCGGGACCTTCCATTGTGATGTTGAAGTCCCTGTCCACGGTAATCTTAAGCGGTCCTCCGTCAAGCATCACGGTTACCGGTTTGCCGAAATCACAAAGGCCCGCTTTCACTGCCGCGGAAGCGGAGGCGCATGCGCCCGTGCCGCAGGCCATCGTAATGCCGCTGCCGCGCTCCCATACGCGCATACGCAGTGTATGGTTGTCAATCACCTGAACAAACTCAACATTCACACCGCCCGGAAAAGCGCTGTGCTTTTCCATCTTTGAGCCGATGCCTTCGACATCGGCTTTCTCTGCGTCGGCGACAAAGACAACCGCATGCGGGTTGCCGACATCGACCGGAACATACTTGATTCTTTTGTCGGCAACCTTGATTTCCCATTCGTCGCCGACTTTCGCCTGACCCATATCGACGGTCACAGTCTTTACTTTACCGCCCTGCACATGCAGTTTCAGTTTTTTTATTCCCGACAGAGTCTCAACAGTAAGTGTCGTCTTGTCAGTATAGCCTTTGTCATAGACAAATTTTCCGACACAACGAATGCCGTTTCCGCACATCTTCGCCTCACTGCCGTCAGCATTGAAGATGCGCATCTTAAAATCGGCAATTTGCGAATCGGATATGTATATCATGCCGTCCGAACCCGCTCCGAAATGCCGGTCAGAGAGTTCTTTCGACAGACTTTCAATGTTTTCAGGGACTTCCGCGTAAACATAGAGATAGTCATTGCCGAGTCCGTGCATCTTGGTAAAACGCATCAGTTCGCTCCTTCGCTTGCCGCTCCTATGAAACCGAGGAAGAGCGGATGAGGCCTGTTCGGACGGCTCTTGAACTCGGGATGATACTGAACGCCTACAAAAAACGGTCTCTCCGTAAGTTCAACAGTCTCAACGAGTCTGCCGTCGGGAGACATACCCGAAAGGGTAAGTCCGCACTCCTGCAGTTTATCTCTGTAATCGTTGTTGAACTCATAGCGGTGACGATGGCGCTCGCTGATTGAAAGAGTACCGTAGCAGCGTTCCATCGTGGTACCTGCCTTTATCTCGCACGGATAGGCGCCGAGTCTGAGCGTACCGCCCTTGTCTATATCTTCGCTCTGTCCGGGCATGAAATCTATTACTTTGTTTTTACATTGCTCATCAAACTCACCGGAATTTGCGTCCGTGATTCCCGCAACATTTCTGGCAAATTCAATTACTGAAATCTGCATTCCGAGGCAGATACCGAAATACGGAATATTGTTTTCTCTGGCATATTTCGCGGTGAGGATCATTCCCTCTATGCCGCGTCCGCCGAAGCCGCCGGGAACTATGATGCCGTTAAGGCCGCCGAGAGTTTCATCAACATTTTCCGGTTTAATTTCTTC
>JAFYJR010000102.1 GCA_017538005.1 Clostridia bacterium
AGAGATGAAAGAGAATTTCTACAAGGACTATCCGGACTGGAGAGACAAAAAGATAATAATGTTTGCGCCCACGTTCCGTGGCAACGGCCGTCTCACCGGTTACTATCCGATGGAGAGATTCAACCTGAAGGAAGTTTCCGACGCTCTTGGTCCGGAGTACGGCATAATCGTCAAGTTGCATCCGTTTGTAAACAACAAGGTTGAGATACCGAAAGGATATGAGGACAGGGTAATCGATCTGTCTGAAAACTCTGAACTTAACGACTTGCTTTTCGTAACGGATATTCTCATAACGGATTACTCATCGGCTGTGTTTGAGGCGTCACTGCTTGACATACCCATGGTAATGTACGCGTACGACCTCTCTGAGTATACTGCCACACGTGACTTCTACTATGAGTACAAGCCCGGTCTTCCGGGAAAACTTGCCCAGACTCAGGATGAAGTAATCGAGGCAATTAAAAATAACGACTTTGAGACAGAACGCATAAAACCGTTCAAGGAAAAATTCTTCGACCACTTTGACGGTAAGTCCACCGAAAGGGTAGTTGAAATGATTAAGGAGTTGCTCTAATCGAGCAACTCCTTTAATATTTTCTCTGTCGCATGTCCGTCACAGGCGGACATGTATTTCTTTTTAAACTCCCGTGGGGCAGATAAATCAAAGGAATCCGAATTGATGATTTCTATGACTTCATCCGTGGTTTTTGTTATGGGACCGGGGACGAAACCCTCGTAGCCATAGTAAAAATCGCGGTTTGATTTATACTCTTCAAGATCAGGCGCGAAGAAAATCATCGGCTTCTCAAGCAGTGAGTACTCAAAGATAATTGAAGAGTAATCCGTGACTAAAACATCCGCTGCACGGAGGCAAAAATTGGTCGGATACTCAGAAGTGTCAAGTATAATGCCTTTACAGTCTGTGGGTATTTCATACTTTCCGCGGGCGAAAGGGTGAAGCCGGAGCAAAATCGCGCAGTCGGAATCGAACTTGGAAAGTTCGAGCAGAACGCCCGATTTTGCGTTAACAACGTTGTTTCCGCGGAAAGTGGGAGCATACAGAATAAGCTTCTTTCCGGCAAGTTCCGGATGCGCGGCAATAAGTTCTGCTTTTGCATCAGCAGAAGAATTCACCAATTCATCTGTTCGCGGCACTCCCAGAGGTTTGATTATACCCGGATCACATCTGAATGCCTCGGCGTAACATGGCGAGACAACAGGGGAAGAGACGGGCACAAGTGTGTAGCAGTTGTGCATGGGCACGGTGTTGTCTGATGCGCCGAAACTTTTATCAAGTGTCGAGTATCCCCATTTCTTGAAGGCGCCCGAGCCGTGCCACAACTGTACGACCTGTGTGCCCGGTCTTGGTTTTACCGCATACGCCGGCAAGTACGACTCCGTCAGGAAGACCACGCCGCAGCGCGCATATTCTTTCAGGAATTTGTTAAACGCAGCGCTGCGGTTCGCTCTTCCCTTGAGCTTGCCGGCTAAAGAATTACCTTGAAGGCCGCCTGTCTGCGGGAAGCATTTAACCAACGTAATACCGTCCTTTTCCGAAAGGGCAGCGTAGACAGGTTTCATATTATCGGTTAAGTCCGTGGCATAGGGGTCTGCAAAGAGAATCCGGTTTTTATCCTGCTTATACATTGCCTTGTAAAGCGCAAAACGCAGGGGATAAGAGACCTTCATCTCAAAGAGACTCAAAAGCATTGATAAGTTCATACGAGTATTATATCTCAAACTTGAAAAAAATCAAAAAAAGTATCCCCCCCTGAGGCTTGTGAAGTGCGCTTTACCATACTAAAATTGTTTCATACCATTCTAAAGGGGGACTTTATATGCATATGGCGGACGCACTGCTCTCTCCGGCAGTCGCAACTGTTATGTACGGAGCAACAGCTGTTGCAGCAGGTACAAGTATCTACAAAGTCAACAAAGAAAACATCCAGAGCAAACTTCCGACAATGGCAGTAACAGCTGCCCTCGTATTTGCAGGACAGATGCTTAACTACTCCATCCCCGGCACGGGTTCATCGGGTCATATCTGCGGCGGTATGCTCCTGACAGCTCTTCTTGGTCCGTTCGCCGGATTCTTGTCAATGATTGTAATTTTGGCAATACAATGTCTTTTCTTTGCCGACGGCGGTCTCATGGCGCTGGGTGCCAACTGCTGGAACATGGCGTTCTACGGCTGTTTCGTCGGTTACTTCCTGATCTGGAGACCCATAATGGGCACAAAACTGAATTCCAGAGTGAAGATTATATTGGCCTCTGTCTTAGGCTGCGTAATAACTCTCCAGCTCGGCGCGTTCTCTGTGTGCCTTGAGACGAGCCTCTCAAAGATTACCGACTTGCCTTTCGGCGCTTTTGTCGGTATAATGCAACCCATACACCTGGCAATCGGCCTTGTTGAGGGACTTGCGACATCAGCAATTTTACTCTTCATCAACGAGGCAAGACCTGAGCTCATCATGGATTTAGGCGAAGGCGGAGCGGAAAAGAGTAAGCTTTCACTTAAGGCTGTGCTTGCGGTTCTTGCTTGTATCGCAATCGTATTCGGTGCGGGACTTTCCCTCCTCGCAAGCGGAAATCCGGACGGACTCGAGTGGTCACTCTTCGGCAATCAGGACGGAGGTTACAGTGCCAACATGGGTCTTGATGAAGAGGACTATGGTGTATCCAGCGATGCTGCGGACAAAGCTGCCGGCATTCAGGATAAACTCTCATTCCTTCCTGACTATGCCTTCAAGGGCAGTGACTCTGCGGCGGGCACTTCCACATCCGGTATTGTCGGTATGATCCTTGTCGCCGGCGTAATACTTGTTGTGGCGTGTGTACCGAAACTTGTAAAGAAGGAAAAAGTTGAGTCAGACAGCAAACAAAGCGAATAACGCATTAAAAGAACTCCACGATATGGATGAGCTTGCGGGCGGCTCCTCACCCGTCCACAAGCTCCATCCACTCGTGAAGTTCCTGGTTACAATTATATATATCTACTGCGTGGTGTCATTTTCAAAGTATGACCTTACAGGGCTTTTCATAATGCTCCTTTATCCGGTCCTTATGTTCACCACAGCCGGTATACCGATAAGCACCTGCTTCTGGAAACTGAGGCTGGTGCTTCCTCTCGTTTTAATGGTAGGTATTTTCAATCCGATTTTTGAGGGCAGAGCGGGACTCATCTCAATGATAACGCTGATGCTTAAAGGTGTATTCTCGCTGATGGCATCATTCATAATGGTTGCTACTACGCCGATAGACGGCCTTTGCGCGGCGCTTCGCAAGATACACATACCGAG